>DAOTTR010000398.1:0-10848 GCA_034437715.1 Caldilineaceae bacterium | reverse complement strand
CTGGGCGTCGAGGCATTGGATGCGCTGGAAGGGATTGTGGAAGAGGTGGGCGCAGCATGTGATTTTAAACGCGCCGAGAGCATTTACGCATCACGCTATAAACGCCACCTGCGTCGCCTCAAAACAGAGTTTGACGCGCGCCACACAGGTGGCTTCGCCGTGCGCTATGTCGAACAGGCCGAGTTGCAAGAGCGCTATGGTATTACGGCAGAAGCCGCAATTGTCTCGGCAGATGGCGCTACGACTGACGCCTATAAACTGGCCCATGCGATCTTCGCACGCAGCCAAGCACTCGGCGCACGCATTTTTGATCGCACTGCTGTTTCAAAATTGAACCACGTCAATGATCGGGTGGAGATCCAGACCGAGCGCGGCTGCACAGTGCGCGCGGCCAAAGTCGTCTTTGCCACAGGCTATGAAACGCAACAATATCTGAAGCAAAACGTTGGATCATTGCATTCCACCTTTGCCTTTGTCAGCGAACCAATAGCAATGGCCAAGACCGTCTATGAGCACTATTTGCTCTGGGAGACGGCGCGCCCCTATTTTTACCTGCGCGGTACAGCCGACAACCGCTTGATCCTGGGCGGCGGCGATGAAGCGTTTCGCGATCCGGCCAAGCGTGATCGGCTGATTCCCAAAAAGAGCAAACAACTGCTGAAGCTCTTTCAGCAATTTTACCCAGACTTGCCCCAGCCCGAAATTGCCTATGCTTGGGCAGGCACCTTTGGCGAAACCAAAGATGGTCTTGCTTATATCGGCGAATCACCCGAAGTGCAGAACGCCTATTTTGCCTTGGGCTATGGCGGCAACGGCATTACCTATAGCCTAATCGCCTCCAGAATTATCACCGATCTATACCTAGGCCGGCCGAATGCCGATGCCCAACTCTTTCGCTTCCAGCGCTAGTACAGTTGGGCGTAGATACCACGGCAGTTAATCAGGCACGTTACTCGTGTACAGCATGGTAAAAATAGGGTACCTTATTTACGCCGGGATCTACTAGTACGTTGGAAGCGAAATTACGCGGGATCAGGCTGCATTCGTAGGTCACGTTTGCAACGTGACAGGCTCGTTCCAGGCAAACCATCCGATTTGTAACCGTAAGCGTCGTCGCGCAAGGCTATGCTAGGGCGTGGTTGTGCTCTTGGGTGGATTGTCACGTTGCAAACGTGACCTACGGTAAACCTTACGCAACGCTCTACTCGCTGCCTCAGCTAGCCAAGTGACTGCGCCATGACCGGCCCTTGGCTAGCTTCTCACGCCGCTTTATGCTGCTTTGCTCTCGACCTTACCTTGTGTCCTCTGCCTATATCTTTTCATATACAGCTTTTTGGAGATTTCTTTATAGTGAAAGGGAGCAGTTTTTACTTAGGCCAATCTAAAAAATAAAGTGTCCAACCGGAATGCCATATGGATATTTATTTCTTTGGAATGGCCTTAAAAGTTACAGAATTTGTAAATACCATATAAATGAGGGGACACTATATGCAAAACGACAACTACACGACAGCAAAGTCAACTGCTGGTGGACAGCAAGAGAAAGGTTCACTTTCCCAGCAAGCCAATGAGGTCAAAGAAGTCGTCAAGAGCACCTTAGCAGAAACAACCGCTACGGTGAAGCAACAGGGCCATCAAGCCGTCAATGAGGCTCAACACGCCGCCAGCGAATTGGCGGCTGAGGCCAAGCATGTGGCGACCGAGCAACTGAGCGAAGCCAAACATCGTGCTGAATCTATGGTAGATGAACGCAAGAACCAGACGGCCGAGCGCCTACAAGGTATTGCCGGTGCCTTGCGCGAGACAAGCCATAAGCTGCAAGATCAGGAAGAAGAGACCTTTGCCAGCTATGCCGCAACCGCAGCCGATCAAGTAGATAAGTTCTCTGGCTATCTGCGCAACCAAAATGTTGGCGATCTCTTGCATGATGTCGATGGGTTAGCGCGTCGCCAGCCGGAACTTTTCTTGGCCGGTGCGTTAGCTGCTGGTTTTCTGTTGGGGCGCTTCCTTAAGAGTTCCGCTGTCAGCCAAGCCACTCAGGTACAGCGCTATGGGTATTATCCGCGCTATGGTCAGTCCGCCGACAATATGTATGGTACATCGCCCCAGCAGCGCCAATATGGTGCCCCTAACTACGGCAATGCATACGATACCGCCGGCTACAACCAATCCGATGGCTCCCAGCAGGGACAGTATCGCTCAGGACAAAGCCATTTTGATCAGCCGCGTGCCGAACAAAATAAAGGCAATCCCTATACGACAGGTTCGCAAATGCAGACCGCATCCTCAGGCCTAGCAAACGTAGAGAATGAGGAGAAATAAGATGCAACTTCATGAACAAAGCACGCCCCAAGTGTACCCGCCTGGAGAGCCACCCCGCTATACGGGCAATGTAACCGAGCCTTCGATCGGTTCTCTGTTCACAGACCTCACCGATGATATGGGACGGTTAGTGCGTCAAGAAATCGAGCTGGCGCGCATCGAAACAACCCAAAAGGTCACGCAAGCCATGCGCAGCGTGATCATGATGGTTGCGGGTGGCTTGGTTGCCTATGCCGGTTTTATTGTGGTGCTGATTGCGGTTGCGATTTTGCTTGGGCAACTGATGCCATACTGGGCTGCTTCCCTTGTGGTGGGCCTTGTCGTCCTTGTGGTGGGCGCGGTCCTCATCAGCACCGGGCGCAGCTCACTCAATAGTATGACAGTCATTCCCGAGAAGACTGTCCAATCGATTAAAGAAGATGCCCGTTGGGCGAAGGAGCAAGTCTCATGACGAATGAAGATAACGAATCACCGGAAGCGATCAAAACGGATATTGCCCGTACGCGGCAAGACATGAGCAGCAAAATTGATCAAATTCAGGCGCGACTCAGCCCAGACAACATTAAGGTACAGGCGCAAGAAACCGTACGCGATATTGTGCGCGACAGCACCGAATCGCTTACCACCTATTGGAATGAACATTCAAAAGAAATTGGGGCCACGGTTGCGCATACAATTAAGCGCAATCCAATTCCGGCGGCCTTGATTGGTTTGGGTATTGGGTGGTTGCTAGTGGAGAGCTATGGCGGTTCGGATGAGCGCAGCACGCGCACTTCGCGCCAAAGCGACGGCTATCCAGCGTCGGAATCGCGCTCCGCGGGTGCAAACGCATCCAGTGGGCTGTATGCCAGCCATGAAGCCAGCCCGGTGGGTTCACCCTATCAAGCTTTTGGTGCGCAATATACCGGTTCCCAATATGCCGCGCCGGCCGGTAATGGTGGTTATCGTGGCAATCCCTCATCCGATCAGTCGAATTGGATTGGCGAGAAGGCTGCGGACATCCGCGAGCAGGTCGGTGAGAAGGTCGAGCAATTGCGCGATGGCACCCAGCAGCTTGGCGAACAGGTGCGCGACCAGTTGGATCAATGGGGAAATCGCGTGCAATCGCAGACGGATTCCGCGGGCAATCAAGCCAGCCACTATGCCGATCAGGCGCGCGAACAGGTATCGCATGTAGGCGAGCAAGCTAGCCGCTATGCCGATCAGGCGCGCCATCAGGTGTCGCATGTAGGTGAGCAGGCCCAGGCTTATGTGCAACAAACGGGTCAACAGTTGCAACGCCAGATCGAAGATAACCCCTTGATTTTTGGTGGGGTGGCGTTGGCGATTGGTGCCTTGGTTGGTATGGCCTTGCCAGAAACGCGCCGCGAAAATGCCATGATGGGCGAGTTGCGCGACGAGGTCGTTCATTCTGCCCAGGAAGTAGCAAATGAGGCTATCCAACGGGCACAAACGGTGGTAGAGGAAGTGCGTCCACAGCTAGAGGCGACCGCGCAGAAGGTCGTCTCGGATCTCAAAGAGCACGGTCAATCGGCATTGGATGATTTTAAGCAGACCGGACAAGCCGCCCTCGCCGATGTGAAGCAGACGGGCAAAGAAGCACTGGGCGAAACCAAAGCTGCGGGCGAAGAAGCTGCCGCTACTGGCATGCAAGCTTTGCAAGAGACCCAAGACAAAGTCAAGCAGGAAGCCGAAAAAATTGGCGACAAGGCTGGGTTGAGTAACAATCGATAGCCAGGTATACAAGGACAAGGGTAACTGTTCAGGCATCAGTTTTCACGCCCGGGAGCGCCGCTATTCTGGCGGCAACAATTTGCTTGCCGCCAGAATAGCGGCGCTCCCGGCTGAATCGTACGCCAACGTTAAATTTCATCACCTGCTGCGCTGAATTCATTCAGCGCCTGGGATAGAAAACGTGTTTAAACACGTTTCCCGTGGTAGGTGTTGAATTCATTCAACACGAATTTAACGTTGTCTGAATCGTTACGAACAAGGTATACAAGAAGGAGCGCATTCGATGTGATCGAATGCGCTCCTTCTTTGATTTTAGCACAACGGCAAGTTGCTATAGGCAGTGTGAAATGACGCGGGTAATTGAGGAAAGAGATAGCGGGAACTACCAGCGCTAGCGTGTCGGGGACTGACCAAGCGTAGATCTGCACTGCGAATTTTTCCTGGTCAGTCCCCGGCACGCTGTTCATTGTTTCATCAAATGCCAGTTTTCATGCTGATTTGAGTCTAGAACGCAAAAGAGCCTCCTTTGTATGAAGGAGACTCTTTTTTATTTTGAATGATATAGACGTGAATTACAGATAGCGTGCTTGTGGCGTTTGCACTTTGCCTTGGACAAAAGAGAGATAGGTGGCGGCATCCTTGCGGCTGCGCAGATTCAGCTTTTTCAAAACATTGTGTACATGATTTTTGACGGTGCCCACACCAATAATCAGGCGATCGGCAATCAGTTGATTGGAATGACCTTCGGCTAAGAATTTTAAGATTTCACATTCGCGTTCGGTTAAGTTGGCATAGAGGGTCGATTTTGGTTCGAAACGCGCGGTCAAGCGGCTCAGTTTGTTCAGATGCAGCATCATGGCGGCGGTGACAGTTGGCGAAACCAAGGGCTTGCCTTTGCAAACAGCCTCGATGTGTTTCCCCCAGCGTTGCATACCTTCTTGGGCTAGCACATAACCAGCGGCCCCAGCGGCGATATAGGCCAGAATTCCTTGGGCACTATTCGACAAGCCGGTTACGATTACTTTGGTCGGAATAGCGAGTTGGCGTAAGCGCTTAATCAATTTCAGCGCGCTATCGTCAGTGAGGTTCGCTGAGACCAGAATTACATCACAATTATCAGCGCTAATGCGAGCCAATGCTTCATTCATTGAATTCATCATGTTGATGACACGAAAGTTCAGATCTTTGTTGAGAAGACCCGCTGCCTGGCTGGCCAATGCTTGATTTTCGTTAACGATGAAAATGCGTGTGCGGTTCATTTTGGCTCCTCCTGCAAGTAATGCATTATATGTTCGCTTCTTTGCGTTCCCTCTCTGTGAACCTCTCTGGGAACGGAGGTCTGTGTGTTGGTGACTATAGAATACCTTATTGGTAGTTGGTAACGAATGACCCTAGCGCCAGTCTTTTTTGCCGCATGAGGCAATTGTTATCCTGTCGGATCCGCCAGGGTATGAAAATCGGGCCAATCAAAAAATAGACGATACGCGCGCGCGCGCGCGCGCGCGTACGGCTACTTGTTTTTTGGATTAAGTACAGAAATATAGAGTAGAAAAGCGGTGGGTGGTGGGTGGTGGGTAAGATTTTTGATCGGTAGGGGGTGGGGTGTTTCGTAGCTTCCAATCAAAAAAGGCACACTAGTGTGTGCCTCTCTGCAAATATAAAATAAAGCTAGTTGGGGTAAATGGGTTACGAGTTGGCGCGCTTTACGGCCCAGCTAATTGCCTCTGCCCGCGAAGTGAGGTTAAGTTTGTCATAGATATTGGTGAGGTGAAAACGGACTGTTCGTTCGCTGAGGGTTAGCTCGTTGGCAATGCGGTTGTTGGTCCACCCTTCGGCCACCAGCTTGAGGACTTCCTCTTCGCGATCGGTTAATTCAACCAAGTTGCGTTGTTTTTTGCGCGTAGTCGTTACCATGCGCGCGGCGGCGCGCCGGCTGAGCCAGCCTTCCTCGCCATTGGCAACGCCATGCACGGCATCGATAATTGTATCAAGCGCCTCTTCTTTGGTTAGATACCCGGCTGCACCATTTGCCAGGAGGTTCATAATATACTCTTCGTCGTCGTGTGCGCTCAATGCCAGGACGCGTACAGGTAACTTGGCCGCTTCTACTTCACGCGCCACCTCGACACCAGTTTTGCCGGGCATCTCCATATCCAACAATAAAACGTCCGGTTTGAGCCGCTCAATTAAGCCAACCGCATCGTTGCCGCGATCTGCCTCGCCTACAACTTCAATGTCACCAGACTGTTCTAGGAGCATGCGAATACCGGAACGTACAATTGGGTGGTCGTCGATCATCAGGACGCGAACTTTTTTCATCGCATACTTCTTCCTTTTACCTTTTATCGCTATTGCAAGCATTTATTTGTGAAAATATCGAGCAGGGGAACTATTGGCCAAGTTACACTCACGAGCAGCATAGAAAGTAACCCATTACGCCTGTAAAAAATGCACCTTTCTGGCGCTCGTCGGTATAGATCCAGAATGCAGCGGCGATATAGGTTCAGTATACCATATAAAGATGGGCACAACGAAGATTACTGGAAGGGCAACTGGATGGGTTCCTGTATTTTACGGTTATTCGCGCGTCTGTCCCTATGTGAGAAGCCCGCGCAATGAAGCATGTGCGGTTGCAAACTGTACTTACATTAAACCGTCAAAACTTGCATTACACTGTACTCATGCTGCCAGTGGATGACTGGCGATGACAACCACCAATGTGCCAGCCCCAGGTGCCGAATTTACCTCGAGACGACCGCCGATAGCTTCCGCCCGCTCAATGGCATCCAACAACCCAATTCTTCCTTCGCGCGCAAAATCGATCCATTGGCGGGGCAGGGCAAATCCCAACCCATCATCAATAACCTTCAACTGGATTTCTTCAGGGGTCAGGCGAAAGCTAATGCGGACATTGTTGGCATGGGCATGACGAGCCACATTATCCAGTGCTTGTTGAAAGATGCGATAGAGCGCAAACCGCATACGTTCTGGCAAACGTTGCTCGTCTTCGTCCAAATCCATCATCAAATTGAGGTGGGGAACTTGTGCTTGGAAGCGTCGCACATGGGCGCGGATCGCTTTTTCCAGACCGAATGGCCCCAACGCCGGTGGCTGCAAATCAACACAAAAGGCGCGCACCGATTCGATCACACTCTGTAAATTTTCTTGCACAAAGGTAAGCTGTGACTTGGCGGCTTCCTCTTGCAGGGCGGAAAGTACGACGCCCAGATGAAAACGCAAGCCAATGAGATCCTGCAACGGCCCCTCATGCAATCTTTGGGCAAGCCGTAGGCGTTCCGTTTCGCGACTATCGGTCAGCCGTTGATGGGTTTCAATGGATTCCGCATGCAACTGCTTTTGTTGCAGTGCATAACGAATCGAACGCTCAAGCCGTTGTGCGGTAATTTCACTTTTGAGTAAATAATCTACTGCACCGGCTTGCATGACCTCGAGATCGATTTCACGATTATTTTGACCAGTAAGAAAAATAACCGGCCCCTTACAGCCCTGGGCCGTACCGGTGCGCAATAGCTCCAGGCCATTTTCTGTATCCAAGTGATAATCTAGCAGATAAATATCATGCTGGTTGCGCTTCATTTCGGTCAAAGCTGTTGCAAAGGTGGTTACCCACTGTAATTCAAAAAATGTCTTACCCGACGCGGTAAGCAGATCCTTGGTTAATATGTAGTCATCTTCATCATCCTCTATCAGAAGGATACGTAGGTGCTCATTCATCATAATTTTTCCTAGTACAGTTGGGCGTAGATACCACGGCAGTTAATCAGGCACGTTACTCGTGTACATCATGGTAAAAATAGGGTGCCTTATTTACGCCGGGATCTACTAGTCCAGTTGGGCGTAGATACCACGGCCGTTAATCAGGCGCTTTCAAAGCAATAAGTATCCAGCGCTTGCCCAACAAAATCATGCGTAGGGGCGGCCGCGCAGCCGCCCCGCGTTTGGCTCGCTACGAACGGGCGGCTGCAAGCCGCCCCTACTGGATATTTATTCTTTCTACTGTCCTAAGGCGCGTTTACGCGTGTACATCATGGTAAACGTATGGTGCCTTATGTACGCCGGGATCTACTAGGCAACACAGGGATGCTCATTGCGCAGAATTCATTTTGTTGCTTTCCGCGCTGGCTAGATGGCGGGCAGCGTAATCATAAAAGTGGCACCTATCCCCGGTTGGCTCTTGGCGCTGATCGTGCCGCCATGCCGCTCGACAATGCGCCGGCAAATGGCTAGCCCCATGCCGGTCCCCTCATATTGGTTGGTACGATGTAACCGCTGCAAAGGCTGAAAGATTCTATCTAGATATTTCTCATCAAAACCAATGCCGTTGTCTTCAATCAAAATCGAATGCATTGCAGGGGCATTTAATAATTCTGATGGATTATCCTTATGCTGGCCGCTGATTTTTACAACAGCTATACTATCCGCTTTGTGAAACTTGAGCGCATTGCCAATCAGGTTTTGCAATAATTGGCGCATCTGAACTGGATCGGCCGCGACCGTGGGAAGCGCCCCGACCACGACCGAGCCGCCTTGCTGTTCTATGGTGATTTCCAGATCTTGCAGGACGTCGGCGGCAATCACGTTGAGATCGACAGCTTCAAATGGCTGTCCATGTGTGCCAATGCGCGATAGTTCAAGCAGATCACTGATCAAGGCCTGCATGTGTGATGCTGCATTTTGCATACGCATCAGATAATCTTGGCCTACCTCGTCGAGCACGGCCCCATATTGGCTACGCAGCCGATCGCCAAAGGCCATAATTTTGCGCAGTGGTGTCTGGAGATCGTGCGAAGCGACAAAGGCAAATTCTTCTAACTCGCGGTTACTGGCCGCTAATTGGCGGTTGTACATTTCTAGGGCTAACTCGGTTTGCTTGTGCGCTTCGTCCATGCGTTTCTGTTCGGTTACATTATGGAAAACAATCAAAAGCGCATTGTCGAACAAAGGCGAAACTTGGGCGTGAAAGTAGACTTCGCTGCCATCACCACCATAGGAAAGGTCATCAAGATCCTGGGACGTGCCACTGCGGAGCACTGCGTGGTATGTATCGGGCAAGGATGCCGCCGCGCTGGGTAGGACTTCTGCCAGCGGTTTGTCGATCATGGTGCGAAGGGGAATCCCCAGCAATGTTGCGCTTGCCTGATTGGCGTATGTAAGCCAAAATAAACCACAATCGGTTGGTTTATTCACTTGAATTACAATAACACCTATGGGCAGTTTGTCGACAATTGCTGGGTAAAACTCAGATTGCATCCTGGATTCCAGTGCTTATCTATCGGTTGACAGAATTTCATTTTCTTCGTGCTGTTTTAACAAAGAAAGATAGAGCGCCGCATCTTTGCGACTGCTGACATTGAGCTTGTCAAAGATGCTATGAATGTGATTTTTGACAGTACCCACTTCAATAATTAATTGATCAGCAATCGCTTGATTAGTAAGACCCGCGGCAATCAGATCCAGAATTTCACGTTCTCGCTCAGTCAGTTCCGCATATTGTTGGGGAACGACGCCCACATCTTCGAGAATCTCCGAAAGGTTGGCAATGCGATCCATCAAGGCTGCCGCTACTTCTGGTGCGACAAAGGCTTCCTGATTGAAGGTTGCGCGTATGCGTAGCCGCAATTCATCTAACGAATCTTGGAGCAGCGTATAGCCCGAAGTGCCGGCTTCGATATACCGCATAATCACGGCTTCACTGTCTGCCAAACCAAGCACAATGACCTTGAGATTAGCATGTACTTGCCGCACATCCTCGACCAAATGTAAAGCACTCTCTTCATAGAGGTGCGCGTTGACCAGCAACAGATCGCAATTCGCCAACGCGATTTTGCGTAGCGCTTCCTCGACATTGTGGCAAACACCCATAACTTGCATGTCGCTCTCGCGATCCAAAACAGCAGCAAGCGCCTCACCCGCTAGATGAATTCTATCTACAACAATTATGCGAACCATGAACGCCCTTCAACTTATGAAAAGATTAATTAGCGCGTGTGATTGTAACATAACTGGTTGAAGAAAGTCAGATCGTAGATTCGGTTCCACGAACTTTGGGCGGTCAAGTAGATTTTAAGGGGTAGCGGGGGAGGCGGAACGTCGGGGGGCCACTCGGCACGGCATTGCGTCGCAGCGCACCCCAACAACTAGTCGATCCCTTTTTATCTGGCCCGATTGGCTCCCTAGCCCCACTGTGGCTAGGTGAAAATGGAAATCCCTAGGGCTACCATCAGAAACAAGGCAATCGCAACGATCAAGAACAAAACAAAAAAGACTCTGGATATGGTCGCCGCGCCCTGCGCAACACCTGTAAAACCAAGTGCACCGGCAATCACCGCAATGACGAGCGCACCAATCGCCCACTCTAATAAGCCCATTTTTCTCTCTCCTCTTTGTGTCCAGAATTTGTGTCCAGAAAGCCTTTGCTATACATATACAATAGTGTAAATACAGGTGTGTAATCAAAGTTTTGATGGACTCAATGTAGGTCACATTTGTAACGTTGCAAACGTGATACAACCGCAGCAATTATCAAAACGTACCTGAGTCTATGCATAAATATTTTACCTGTATAGGCAATTATAACTATCTATCTAGACATAGCCTGAAGATATAGGAAAGATATAAGGCCATTGCAAAGCAATAAGTATGCAGTAGGGGCGGCTTGCCGCCGCCCGTTCGCAGCGAGCCAAACGCGGGGCGGCGGCGCGGCCGCCCCTACGCATGATTTTGTTGGCAAGCGCTGGATACTTATTGCTTTGAAAGCGCCTAAATTCAATT
>DAOTTR010000397.1:0-5465 GCA_034437715.1 Caldilineaceae bacterium | reverse complement strand
TAAGCCACTCAGATATTGTTCGCATTTCTCTAGATTATCGCTTCTATGGCAGACAAATAACTCACGAAACCTTTGCAAATATTGATTGATCTTTGTTTCTTCATATATTTTCATCCTCGAAATATAGGCTACTTATCAAAAATCACTCTATTTTAAAGTACCAAAGTAGAACTTAGTGTCTGTCCAAGAATAACATGGATGATTTTAGACAGATTTACTTGAGTAACATCACGTAAATTCACTATTTTATTATTGGACAGACCCTAAGGGTCTGAACGTCTATACCCTTGCTGGTTATGGCATCCAATTACAGCGTGTCGAGCATGTGGATATAGCGTGCTGCCGAATTGGTCACGGCTTGCTTGGCATCTTGCGCCACAATCGTATCCCACCATGCGCCATAAATGCGATCAAATGTGTAGGGCTGCACGGCATCGACAATGTGCTGTACTTTGGTCGCCGACAATGGAATCAAGTTCGGGTAACTATACATAAAACTCACCCAGCGCCGGTCGGCGACGACTTGGATAATATCACCCGTCAACAGCGCGCCCTTGCCCTCGCTACCGGCTGGCCAATGCAGCATTTGCGCGCCGGTAAAGTGACCCCCGCCGCGGATCAAGGTCATATCTGCCCATAGTGCTTTGGTTTCGCCCGCCCAAAATTCGATGGCCGGATCAGGGCGCATGACCCACGCCTGTTCGGCTTCGTGTAGATAGATGGGCGCGTCAAACAGCTGGCTCCACTCGATCATGCAGGAATAATAGTGCGGATGGGAAATGGCAATCGCGCGGATGCCGCCCAATGCCTGCACCTGGGCAATTGTGGCGTCGTCCAGCAGCGTAATACAATCCCAGAGTAGATTACCTTCCGGCGTTTGGACTAATAAAGCGCGTTGGCCAATTGCAAAGCGCGGATCGGTGCCAATGCCCGTTAGATTGAGTTCATGGTCGCGCACGCTATTTTTGTGCGTTGTACGCAATGCGTCCAACGTTGTCCACTGTTGCCCGTTGTGTCCAATGTATTGCCGTTCATCTTCACAGATCGGGCAGCGACTGGGCGGCGCAGTGGCCGCAGGAAATTGCGTACCACAAGTGACACAAATATATTTCTGCATGAGCGGCTCCTTATTTTGCTTCAGGTGCCGTGTGCATGGCCGGATCCTGTTTCCAGATTAGATACGAATAGATCACGGCGAAGGTGACCGTACCCAAGAGGCTGATCATCATCGTGTAAAAGGCCACGATGGGCCCCCACAGGCAAGCAACCAGGATCAAAAATCCTGCGGCGACAAAGAGTTTGCCGGTGATGCGGTGGGTCTTATTCCAGGCCAGCTCGCTGCTGAGGGTCCACGGCGTGCGCACCCCGAACATGTAGTTGCGCCGAATCTTGCCCAGATAGTTGCCCAAGACAATGAACATAATGCCAATTGCCGGCGACGCAATCAGCCCAATGTTGATAGGATAGCCTAGGGCGCTGAGCACCGCTCCAATATGGATCACCAATAGGACGAACAGAACGCCCAACAGGCTTGCGCGATAGGCTTGGCCGGAACGCTCAATATTTGCCCGCAGCGGGTCGATATAGCGAATTGCGGTAAAAATTCCCGCAACACCCGCCGCTACCAATGGTAAGAGCAGTAAGCCTTCAAATTTGCCGCCATAACGGTCTGGTTCGCCGGCCATATTCCAATGCACGGGCAGCGATGCGCCAGCGGGCACTTGCTGCCAGGCCCAGGCTGAAAAGCCAAGCATGATCGCCACTACGACCGCGCTCACCAGCCAGATTGATTTTGTATTAAGCTGATTCTTCTGCACCATTTGTCTGCTCCTCGATCATTTGATCGTCAATTGTGCGATTCCCATTTTTCTCAATGTCTCGGGCACGATCGCTGCCGTTAAGTTGAACGTCAATTTGAAACATTTCCATCATACCCAACAGCGCTTCTTCGAGTACCGAGACATTCAGGCTATAGATAATCGAAGCGCCGCGCTTTTC
This sequence comes from Caldilineaceae bacterium, assembly GCA_034437715.1. Taxonomy (GTDB): domain Bacteria; phylum Chloroflexota; class Anaerolineae; order Caldilineales; family Caldilineaceae; genus JAHBVH01. The sequence goes on along the minus strand of DAOTTR010000397.1, from coordinate 3,467 downwards.
GCCTTGAATCAATTGCGCTTCGCGCAGAATGGCAAAGTGACGTGAAAGCGTGGGCCAGGCAGAATCAAAGCGTTCTGCCAATTCACCGGCACTCATATCCCGGTCGCGCAACAATTGTAAGACGCGGCGCCGTGTTGGATCGGCCAGGGCTTTGTAAACATTGCCAATCATAAGGGTTTCATCCAAGATCTATCCTAATCTTTATTATTAGCTAATTAGCTAATAATGAATTATCACAAAAAATCAGGGATGTCAATAGCTAATTGGCGCGGCAACGGTTTGTAACTGGAGAAGCGTTGTTGCGTAAGGCTTTTCGCGCGGGGTTACGGCTTTGGGCGGATTGTCACGTTGCAAACGTGACCTACGAAAACTGCTGCTTACTCGTTGGCTTATTTGAGATGCATTCTGCTAGTGTGATGTCAAGGCTAAAATGATGGATAAAATCGTAGTAAAGACTTTAGGGTCTGTCCAGAAATAAAGTAGCTAATTTACGTGATGTTACCCGAGTAAATCTGTCTAAAATCATCTATGTTATTCTTGGACAGACACTAAGGGTCCGTCCATAAATAAAATAGTGAATTTACGTGATGTTACCCAAGTAAATCTGTCTAAAATCATCTATATTATTCTTGGACAGACACTAAGTCTTTTGCCGGAGCAGAAAAAGACTAAAGTCTTTACTACCGATCAAATCACGCTTGACAAGACCCTAACGCTCTGATCCTTAGCGGTGCCTGATCGGCCCCACATAGCGCGATTGTGGGCGGATCAGGCGTCCGGTGGCTTGCTGTTCAAAGCAGTGGGCCAGCCAGCCCGCGGCACGGCTAATCGCAAAGGTTGGTGTGAAGAGATCGGTGTCCAACCCCAAGCCATGCAGCAGCAATGCCGTGTAAAATTCCACATTGGTCTGCAAATTGCGCCCTGGCTTATACTCGGCCAACAACGCCACTGCTGTCTGCTCCACTGTTTTGACCAAGGTATAGAGTGCCATGTCGCCACCCCCGGCGCGAAACATCTGCTCGGCGGCTTGGCTCAACACTTCGGCCCGCGGATCGCGCACTTTGTAGATGCGGTGGCCAAAGCCCATCAAGCGTTCGCCGCGTTCCAGTTTGGCACGCAAGTACGCGTCGGCGCGCGCTGCTTGGCCGATCTCGAAAACCATGTCCAAGGCGGGTCCTGGCGCGCCACCGTGCAACGGGCCTTTGAGCGCCCCCAACGCGCCAACCAAGGCCGAGGTCAGATCGCTGTCGGTGGCAATGATAACGCGCGCCGCAAAAGTCGAGGCATTGAGGCCATGATCCACCACTGTGTTGAGATAGGTTTCCAACCCGCGCACCTGGGCAGAGGTTGGCCGTGTGCCGGTGAGCATATAGAGATAATTGGCAGCATGATCCAGCGCCGGATCGGGTACGATGGGTGCTTGGTCGTGTAATAAGCGCCAATAGGTGGCGACAATCGTAGGCAAGCGTGCCAACAAGCGGGCGGCTTGGGTTTCCGTTGCTTCTGTGGGATCGCTGTCGAGATCGAGCGTACCGGCGGCCATGCGCAGAGCAGTCATTGTCGGGATGCGCTGTTGGGCTGCCGCGGCCAACAAATCTATGATCGCTGTGGGCAGGGTGCGCAGGGTGGCTAGTTGTTGACGAAAGGCCGCTAGCTCTGGCTGGCTCGGCAAAGCGCCGTGCCAAAGCAGCAGCACCGTTTCTTCAAAAGTGACATCACCCGCCAACTCGGCCAGTGGATAGCCACCGATGAGCAGCTCGCCTTTTTGCCCATCCACATGGCTGAGCCGTGTTTCGGCGGCAACCACCCCTTCTAGGCCAGGCTTAAAACCATTCTGCATTTCTATAACTTTTTCCGTAGTCGTCATTTTTCCTTTTGCTCCAGTATATCGTGCCCGCGTACAGCATTTGTACGCAATTGATTGATTGGCCTGTCCGCTGTGCTCGCTATCATTTAGGCGCTTTCAAAGAAATAAGTATCCAGCGCTTGCCAAACAAAATCATGCGTAGGGGCGGCTCGCTGCGAACGGGCGGCTGCAAGCCGCCCCTACTGGATACTTTATTCTTTCAAATGGCCTTAGGGTCTGTCCAGAAATAAAGTATCTAATTTACGTGATGTTACCCGAGTAAATCTGTCTAAAATCATCTATGTTATTCTTGGACAGACCCTTAGATCATCGCGAACTGGTCTTTATGCATGAACAATGCTATCATACGAATGAAAATCAATGTTGTCAATCTTGATTCGAGAATCAATATATGCTATGAACATCAACCCTTATCTGACTGCGGATGAAACGATTGCCGAGTTGGGCATTAGCAAAGCGACGCTCTATTCGTATGTCAGCCGCGGCTTGATTCATTCCGAAGAAGTGCAAGGGAAAACCCGCGTCAAACGCTATTTGGCCGAAGATGTGGCGCGGCTGAAGCAGCGCAAAGAACAGCGGCGCAATCCTGCCCAGGCCGCGGCCAACGCACTGCATTTTGGCGATCCTGTGCTCGAATCAGCGATTACCTTGATTGCCAATGGTCAATGCTATTACCGTGGCCAGCTGGCCGTTGCGTTGGCGCGCAGTCAGCGCTTCGAGGAGGTTGCCACTCTGCTGTGGACAGGCGCTTTTACCGAGGAGACCTTATTTGCCGAGCACGTGGGACTGCCCGTGGCAAATCTGCCCAGTTTGACAACGCCACAGGAGCAGCACGCCCACGCCGCCCCGGCAGAAGCCTTTCAGATGGCCCTCTTGATGGCTGCGCCGACCGATTTAGCCGCCTATCATTACGAAGCAACCGCCGTGATGCGCACGGGCGCACGCATTCTCAATTTGCTGGTTCAGGTTGTCACGGGCACAACCAGCACCGGGAGCATTGCGCAACGATTACAGCATACATGGCAACCAGACGCACCCGATCTGAGCGCGTTACTCGATAGCATGCTCATCCTATGCGCTGATCATGAACTCAACATTTCATCCTTTACGGCGCGCTGTGTCGCTTCGGCTGGCTCAACCCCCTATGCTGCCGTGGTGGCAGCCCTGGCCGCGCTGCAAGGGTATCGGCATGGCGGTGCTGGCGAACGGGTCGCCGCCCTGATAAGCGAGGCCGCTATGGATCCCCACCGTGCGATCCGCGATCGCTTGCGGCGTGGGGAGACAGTGCCTGGTTTTGGTCATCCGCTTTACCCAACTGGCGATCCGCGTGGTAAACTGCTCTTAGCATTGGCACAAACGGCGCGGCCAGACGCACCCATCTTGCCCGTGGCCCAGGCGATTATCGACACGGTTGCCCAGGCTACCCAGTTAGCACCCAATCTCGATTTTGGCCTGGTTGTGCTGGCCCAAGCCTTGAACTTGCCCGCCCACGCGCCCTTTACACTCTTTGCCCTGGGCCGTACCGCTGGTTGGATCGGTCACATTATCGAGCAGTATGGCTTGAACCAGGTGATCCGACCTCGTTCGCGCTATGTGGGCA
>DAOTTR010000396.1:0-5108 GCA_034437715.1 Caldilineaceae bacterium | reverse complement strand
GCGGCACCCGTTTTGTTGTAATGTTTGCCACAGCGCTTGCTTCAGTCGCCGAGGGTAGTAATGAAATCACAGCACTCATGCCTTCATTGTAACGCACCCGTTCGCGGGCGGTCAAAAAGGCATGGTGGGGATTGCAGATGAGTGGTCATTAGCCGTTAGCCATTGATGATTGAAAATTGCCATCGGCCAGCCGAAATTGTTCGAGCAGCGCTGGCAGGCCAGCTAGAATAAAATCGGGGGGTGGGGTACCGGCCTCAAATGTTTCGCGGCTGCTGATGCCGGAGAGTACGCCCGCCGTAACCAAGCCCAGCTCGACTGCGCCGACAATATCTGTTTCGTAGCGGTCGCCCACCATCAGGGTTTCCATTGGTTGGGCATGCACACGCCGCATGGCCAACTCATACATGCCGGGGTAGGGTTTCCCGACAATCTCGGGTTGGACATCGGTGGCGGCGATCAACATGGCGAGAATGCTGCCCGTGCCTGGGATCTGCCCGCGCTCGGACGGATAGGTGGGATCGATGTTGGTGCCGACAAAGCGTGCGCCGTTGCGGATCGCCAGCGCCACATTGGCCACATCTTCGTAGACCAAGTTGAAATTGATGCCGGCCACGGCAAATTCAGCCTCCAGCGGGTCGGTGACCAGGGTAAAGCCAGCATTGAGCAGCGCCGTGCGCAAGCCTTCCATGCCCAACATAATCACTTTGCCGCGTTGGGGTACTTGTTCGGCCAACCACGCAGCGGTGGCTTCAGCGCTGCCCAGAATATGCACCGGATCGGCCTGAATGTTCATTTTGTTGAGCTTAGCGGCAAACATCTGCGACGTATTGCTAGCATTGTTCGTAATACAGAGCCAACGGCGACCCGTGGCGTCGAGGTAGTCCAAGAGATCCTGTACCCCCGGCAGCGGTCGATCGCCGACATAGATGACGCCATCCATATCAAACAACACGGCGCGCACATTGCGTAACTTCGCTAGCTTTCCAGCTTCGTTCGCCATAAAGATGCTCCGATCTTGCTTTTTTTCGTAACAATTCATTTGCCGCCAGGATGGCACTGTTCCCAGGGGTGAAAACCGATGCTGAATCGTTACGGTTTTTTGAAATTACTGTGATTCTTTGTTTGCTAATTCGGTCTCCGCCAGATCGCGATCCACATCACTGGCGGCGCTGGCAACCGCCCAGGCGACAACAAACCAGACGCCGCCACCAATCAGCAGTGCCATGCCCATGCTCGCCGGGTTGAGCGGGACATTGCCGCGCAACATGCCCACAATTGTTAAGGAAATGCCAATCAGGCCAAAAATCGCCCCGATTTTGCAGGGGCTAGAAATTTTCTTGATCATAGTTTTATCCATTCAGGTAACAAGTAGCAGGTAGCAGGTATGCCTTTTATTTTTTACCTGCTACCTGCTACCTGTTACTTCTCACTTACCCGTAAATCTTGTACATTGAGTTGCAGCCGTTTGCGCCCCTGCCACTCATTCGCTTCCAGTTGGAAAACGATGTCGATGCGGTTGCCCTCGCTGAGCGCCTTGACCCACGGTCCCTGCTGAAAGGCCACCGCGTCCATAACGGCAGTATTGGGGCCAGCATCGATGATCAGGCGCATGTGTTGCTTCTGTGTGCCGATGGGCCGCGCCTCGCGCACGCGTACCCCGCGGCAGAGCAACAACGGCGACGGATTCTCCTGGCCTGTCGGTTCCAGCCGCGTAAATTGCTCTTGAATGCTCCAGTTGACCTCATCCAACCCAACAACCGCGTCTACATGAATGGTAGGACGCAAACTGGCTTGGGTGCTCAACTCCCGTTGGGCCACGCTTTGCAGGGCGTGGGCAAATTCGGGTAAGCGGCCCGTGGCGATGGTAAAACCGGCGGCGCGACTGTGGCCGCCGTGGCGCATCAACAGCGGGCTGACTTCATCCAGCGCGGCGCTAATGTCAAATTCGGGGATGCTGCGCGCACTGCCGCGCGATTCGTGCTCCCCCTCTTCGATCACGACTACGGGGCGGTAAAAGCGATCCATCAATTTGCCCGCCACCAAGCCCACAATGCCCGGTGCAAATTGGGGGCCATGCACCACATAGATCGCCGCGTCGCTGCTCATCTGCGCGGTTAATTGGGGTTCGGCGGCCTTGTGGGCTTCGTCGGTGAGGGCGCGCCGCCGATTGTTGAGCGCTTCTAATTCCATGGCCAAGGTATAGGCTTGTGTTGCATCGTCTGTGCGCAGCAGTTGATAGGCTAATTTGGCATGGGCCAGGCGCCCCGCGGCATTGAGGCGCGGGGCTAGGCGAAAGCCGATGGCCGTGGCATCGACGGTGCCCGGGCGCAGATCGGCGACGGTTAGCAAAGTTTCTACACCGACCCGTTGCGGCGCATTCAGGCGCGCCAGGCCACGTTGCACCAGCGAACGATTTTCGCCCAATAGCGGCATCATGTCGGCCACCGTGCCCAATGCAACCAAGTCGAGCAGGCTTTCTTCCATGTCGCTGGCCTGCGCTTCACTGAGGCGGCTGCCGCGGCGTTGGGCCACGGCGCGCAAAACAGCTTGTGCCAGCCGATAGGCCACGCCCACCCCCGCCAACCGCGCGCTGTTGCTCTGGCAATCTTTGCGGCGCGGGTTAATCACCGCCAACGCATTAGGTAATTCTGTGCCAATCGAATGATGATCGGTCACAATCACATCGAGTCCCAATTCTACGGCCCGCGCCACCTCGCGCAGGCTGCGGATGCCACAGTCCACTGTGATCATCACCTTGGCTTGCTGGGCAATCCGTTCTATCGCTTCTAGATTGAGGCCATAGCCTTCGTCCACCCGGTCGGGAATATAGGGACCGACACGCGCCCCGGCGGCTTGTAATGCGCTCACCAACAGCGCGGTGGCTGTTACGCCATCGGCATCAAAGTCGCCATAGACACAAAGGGTTTCGGCGCGATCAATCGCCTCAATAATGCGGGCGACCGCGGGCGTCATATCGCGCAGCTTGTAGGGATTTTCCTGCACGGCGTCGATGCCGCGCAGAAAGGCATTGATCTCTGCCGCCGTCTGCAAGCCGCGATTGTAAAGCACCTGGACGAGCAAAGGATGCTCCGGCGTACTCTCGATAAGGGCTGGCGGGGCGACGGGATGGATCACCCAATTTTTGGCTTGCTTTGGCACCATGTCAATTTCGCATCTCGAATTGGGGTTAACCGCAATTGCCCATTGCCACCAATGCACGCGTCCCATGCGCGGTGGCTTCCTAGTCGTAGGATACCATAGGGCGCAGATTTTTGCCTAGCGGGTAGCTGGGATAGAATACAAAATCAAGCTTGGCTACTTTATAGAAAATTTATCGTCCATGCCAATTGCGTATGGCACTGTCGAGCGAGTGTGCCACACCCCCTGAAAGGTATACACGATGCGTTTCTCTATGCTGCGAACCCTCGGTATTCTTCTGTTTGCACTGCTGATCAACATCCCAGGTGCGAACCGGATTATAGTACCGGCACAATAGGCGGTGGATAGCGGATCGCGCTGACGAACTTGGATAGAGCGGTAGGGTCTTCAAGACTCTACTAGTAGATCCCGGCGTAAATAAGGTACCCTATTTTTACCATGATGTACACGAGTAACGTGCCTGATTAACTGCCGTGGTATCTACGCCCAACTGTACTAGTCGCCTGTGAATCTGCTTTTTATCATGCGCTCGGTGATTCGCCACTGGCCGTTGGCTGTTTGCGCTGAAGACGGACGAGGCGATGTTCCAGGTCGGCGATTTGGGCCGAGGATTGTTGCCAGAGGGGCGCGGCGCGCAGGGTGTGCAAGGCCCAGCCGGTCCACATGGCGGCTTGTTCAAGATCCTTGCACTGCCATTCGCAATATTTGGCCAACTCTTCATAGGGGGTAGTATCAATCGTCGCTACGGTGGTGAGCCACTGCTGCCAGATCGCCGCCGCTTCCGGCCAGCGCTGTTGCCGTTTCAGCAACTGACCCAACTGGCGAAAGGCATCCGCTTGGGCCGCGTTGCCATGCAAGCGCGCAATCGCTTCGTTGTAGGCCCGCTCGGCCTCGGCAAGTTGCCCGCGATCCTCGTGACACCGGCCCAACGAAAACCAATCCAGGCCGTGCAGGGGCGTACCCGACGTGGTGGCTGAACCTTGGTACAGGCGGCTCAACTGCGCGGCCAGGGCCACCATAGAGACAATATCTTCGCGGTTGTGATAAAAAACGCGGCTCAACTCGCCGGCATTGCCGCTGTGCAAATAATCGGTATAGAGCTGGGGAATGAGTGCGCCGGGCACATCATCCTCGCCGCGCTGCATCCCCAGGATCTCCGCTTCCAGGTTGATCAACCGACAACTTTGTAGCCGCCGTTTCCACAGGCGGCGCGCTGGGGGCAACAAATCCAAGTGGGGACGATCGGGGTGCAGCAGTTGTCCACTGCCGCGCAAATCGGGGTACATGTGCTGATTCTGGCGTAAGCGGGCGCGCAGTAGGGGCAAGTCAAAGGTGCGCCCGTTAAAGGTGACACTCATGCCGTAGCCGTCCAATAATTCGGCCAAGGTAAACAACAACGCGCCTTCTTCGCCCGGATGGCGCATGAAAAATTGGCGCACTACAAAATCTACTGAGGCTGGTGCTGCGGGCGCAACTAGTGGATCGGCTACCCCACTTTCAAAGGTGCCGACGCCCACCATAAAACAGTAGACACCTGCGCCACCGCCCAGGCCCGTGGTTTCTGTATCGAGAAAGACAGCCTGGCGAAAGTCGATGGCGTCGTGCAGGCCAAAGGTGGGATGAAAGGCCGCAAAGGTCGTGGGATGATGATCGAGCAGGTGTGCCAGTGGCTGGTCGCCGCGGTAGATGTGCAGCGGATAGCGCTCGGTCACCATATAACATGTGCCGTTGCGATTCTCGATCACTTGGCCTGGGACCAAGGCTTCTAACAGGCCCGCGCGCGGCGTTCTACTTTCCGGCAGCGCGCCGAACCCAACCTGGCGTTGCACAGGCGCAAATGGCACTGCTTCGGGCTGGGTGCGCTGGGGCCGCAACTGGTGAAGGCGGCGCAGGCGATCAAGGGTTGACATGTGGGTAGAATACCATAGGGCGCAACCATTTGCCTAGTC
>DAOTTR010000395.1:0-1973 GCA_034437715.1 Caldilineaceae bacterium | reverse complement strand
CACTAGGCCTTGCCAGAAAATGCAGATGTCGGATTGAGAATGCGACTCAAATTTTGGGGATGAAAGAAGGTTTCGTGCGGGATCGTGCCGAAGACGGCGCTGAAGAGGGCATCAATGTCAGCCTGATCCGCCGCGTGCAGAGCGGCGCGTAGACGCAGTTCGTCCGCCGTGGGTGGTGTAAATGAGGCATCTCGACAATTTGTTCATAGAGCGGAAACGCGTTTTCATTGCGCTGTTGCTCATAGGCGGCCAAGGCGTCGGTCCACGGTTTTTCACCAGACAATGCCGCATGAACAGCGTCGGCGAGCAAGTCTGCATCGCGAAAGGCATCGCTGATACCCTGCGCGTTGACCGGGTCTTTGTGATAACCGGCGTCGCCAACGAGCGCCCAGCCAGGACCATACGGCTTACGAAAGAAGTTGGGCAGGTCGGCGGTGCCAACGTAGCGCTCGACGCGACGGCTATTGTGCAGCGCTTCCGCGAGCAAGGGTGAGACCAACTGAATGGCAGTCCGGTACTCCTGTTCGATATTGGCACGGACGCGGTCGAATTCGGCAACCGGCCAGCCCACCAGGATGCAAGTGAGATCATCGTTGGTGGGAATTCTGAGCACGACTCTGGTGGCAGTGGCGGTGACGACAAACCGCGCCGGGTTCTCTTGCAAGTCGGTCCAGTAGCTATAATACCAACACATAAGTGGTGGAACTTCTCGGTAGGTGGGCGCCTGCACAGTGCGCGCCACGAGCGAATGTTTGCCGTCGGCGCCAATCACGATGCGCGCCTTTTCCGGCTGGGGCGAAGCGTGCCGGGATGCGCCTTTGATGCCGGTGACGCGTCCGTCTTCGATGAGCAGTTCCTGGACCGTGTACCCTTCACGCAACTCGACGCCAGCCGCCACCGCGGCGTCGACCAGAATTTTGTCGAGCACCGTGCGCCGTGGACAAATTAGCCCAGCGACGCCGTTGGCTTTGTAGAGTTGACCGGTGAGGGGGAAGTCACCCAAGTCCTGCGTGATTTTAAGTACTTCTGGGCAATTGGTGGCCAGAATTTTTTCGTACAGCCCCCATTGTTTAACTCTGACCAGTCCGCGGTAGGGAATGCCATGCGTGGACATGGTGTCGCTGGGAAAGGTGGCCCGGTCTATCATCAGCACCCGATGACCTTGGCGCGCCAGCAACATCGCTGTCGGTGCGCCTGCGCAGCGCGCGCCAATCACAATCGCATCGTACATGGTTCACCTCGTTCGCAAGTTGTTGCGCTGTTTATTTGACCTCATTAACAATAGTGCAATCGTTAGATTTTTTCGAATAAACAAGCCACTGATAGGCTTTTTCTGTCTGATAGCCAAGTTTGCGGGCGGTTGCGGAGGGGGCTACATTCTCTTGCAAACAACTCCAATAGGTTGGATAGCCTTTGGTCTCACACATTTGAATTAAATATTGACAGGTAAGATAAGCATAGCCAGATTGGCGGTGCTGTTCGTGGGTGACGATGCCGATTTCATATTTGTGCGCACCTCGCCATACAGCATAGGCTTCACTGCAAATTTCATCCCTTGCCATGAGACAGAGACCCAGGCCATGCTGCAGAAAGTTTTCTACTGTGCCAAAGGCGGTGAAGATAGCATCATGCCATAGGCAACGGGCGAACAATTTATGGTCAATGACGCGTAGCTGATGACCCGGTGGCAGTGGGGCTGGGTGGAAGCTGCGGCAATCATAAAATTCCAGCCCCCCCTGCATCTTATCAGGTGGATCAAGTAATCGAAGCTTGGCTGCGATATGTGGCGGCCAATTTAGCATAATATCCTGTGTTTGACGAAGTTCAGCAATGGCCTGTGTGAGCCACTGTTGGTCACTTGAATTACGGTATAGCAAGTTGCAAAGAGTGGGGGAAAAAGCCAAGGAAAAAGCGAATCATTCAATCTGAATGTCAAAGTGAGCAAGAATCTCAGCAGGGGTAGCATAGCCTGG
>DAOTTR010000394.1:0-12334 GCA_034437715.1 Caldilineaceae bacterium | reverse complement strand
TAAGTAAGACAGTGAATCAGTAGGACAGTAGAACAGTGTTTGTACTGTCTCACTGTCCTACTGATTCACTACTGATTCACCGGAGAATAGTATGGTTATTTCCGCCCAAGTGTACTAGTGTAACAATTTGGATAGTTTGGAGCTACAAATCGTGCTAAAACACACGCCCGCTTGGGCGCACAACCAGAAGCCCTTATATCCCAAACCTGAAGAAATGGGTTTTACGGGCTTTTTCTATAAATTTGGAGATGGAGCTGGGTCAAGCTGGCGCGCAAACAAAAATAGCTATCCAGGGCTGCAACCCCAGATAGCTATTACGTACGCTAGCGGTGAATTCTCGAAAATTTTATAATAGAGGCGGTATGGCGCGTTAGGCCATTACAACTTCCTGCTTGGCGATTGGCTGCGTATTAAACTTATAGCCAGCGCCACGCACCGTCACCAGATAAATCGGTGCCGATGGATCCACTTCGATCTTTTCGCGCAGACGGCGGACAGCCACTTCGACCAAATTGGTGCCGCCAGCCAAATCATAGCCCCACACAGTCTGGAACAAGGTATTCTTGCTGATAGGGCGATCCGGCACGCTCATCAAATGCCGTAGTAACTGATATTCTGTGGGTGTCAGGTGAACTGTCTTCTCACACACTTTTACCTGATGCAGTTCGTCATTTAAGACAACATCGTTTAAGGACATTACGTGTGTTTCTACACGTTCGTTTTTCAAAGAGACACGGCGCAAGATAGCTGATAATCTTGCTTCGATTTCTCTAAATGTGAAGGGTTTACAAATATAATCGTCCGCACCCAAACTGAAGCCGTAGACAATATCATCAGGCCGGTTTAGCGCCGATAGCATGACAATCGGCACATCGCTGTGTTGCCGTAGTTCCGCACAAAGCGTAAATCCATCAATCTCTGGCATCATTACATCGAGCAATACCAGATCGATCTCGTGGGTTTCAAAAAGCTGGCGTGCTTCTCGGCCATTGCGTGCCATAATCACCTTATAGCCAGCTCGCTGTAAAGAGATTTTCAACAGTTCACGCAGGGGATCTTCGTCTTCCGCCACTAGGATACGAATTTCGCGTTGTGCAGCTTTTTTCGTATCTTGGAGCATAGGTGGTACTGTGCCCATTCGGGCTGGATAATTGTTGTAGTGGTTGAGGTGTGTATATTCTCGCATTGGTTTTTGCTTCCCGCTAAGATTACGTAGTCAGTACGATGATTGACGTCTGTACGATGATTGACGAATGTGTACTTGTAGGTTGTATTATATTAATCGGATTCTACACGCAAATCCTTCGCGGGAATTTGACCAATTTTCGACCAATTTTTAAAAAAGGTGTCAATTGGGCCAAAAACAGGTAATTTTTATCAGCAAATCACCCATTGGGTATAGCAAATCGCATGGGGGCGGATGTAATTCTAGGCAATAAAGGCGTAGCGGCTATGCTGCAAATGACAGATGGCAACAGCCACGCCATCGGCGGCATCATCCGGTGTGGGGGGGTGGGCTAATTTGAGGATTTGTTGGACCATTTCTTGCATCTGCCGTTTGTCGGCATTGCCGTAGCCGGTGATCGCTTGTTTCACCTCGGCTGGCGTATATTCCGCCACCGCCAACCCAAGTTCTGCCGCGGCGACGAGGATGACGCCTCTGGCTTGTCCAACGGTGATCGCCGTTGTGACGTTGCGACCGAAGAAGAGTTTCTCGATCGACATCTCATCTGGTTGAAATTCCGTAATCAGCGCCTTGATATCCTGAAAAATTTCTAAGAGGCGCGACGGCATGGGCTGGCCGGCTTGGGTGCGCAACACACCACAAGCCAGCAACTCATACTCCCCTTTGACAGTCTCGGCCACAATGCCATAGCCGGTGATGGCAGTGCCAGGATCAATGCCTAGTACCACGCGTTCCACGGCGACAGAAGGTGTGGTACCCGATCGCTTGCCACTCATGGTTAGGCAAACTGTGCCATAACAGCTTCGGTGAGTTCCAGATTGTGCGAGACCTTATCTACGTCGTCTAATTCTTCCAATCCTTCGATCAGCGTAAGCACCGAGCTTGCCTCTGCTGGGGAAAGCTCTAACGTCGTATTCGGCTGCATGATCAATTCGGATTGATCCGGCGTAAAGCCATTGTCATGCAAAAGCTGCGTCACTTGCCCCAGGTCTGCCCGCTCGGTAAAGACCTCGATTGCTTCGTCACTGACCTGTACATCACTGGCACCACCTTCCAACGCAATCATAAAGACTGCATCGGGGTCAATCGCAATCGGGTCACCCGCTTCGTTGGTGCGGTTAATGACAATATAGCCTTTTTCGGTAAACTGCCAAGCCACCGAACCAGGCTCACCCAGGCTGCCATTGGCGCGATTGAATTGATAGCGCAGATCGGAAATCGTGCGGTTGCGATTGTCGCTCAGGCAAGAGACCAAAACGGCAATGCCATGCGGCCCGTAGCCTTCGTAGACAATTTCTTCAATCTCCGCGGCATCTTTTTCCAGCCCCGCGCCACGGCGAATGGCACGTTCGATATTGTCTTTGGGCATATTCTCGGCTTTGGCTTTATCCACTGCCAGCCGCAGCGCAAAGTTGGTATTCATGTCGGCCCCCATGCGCGCCGCCACCTGAATATCGCGGGCGAGCTTGGTAAAAATCTTGCCACGCGCGGCATCTAGGCTGCCTTTTTTGCGTTTAATCGTGGCCCATTTAGAATGTCCTGACATCGTTTCATTTCCTTCCTACAAGATCGCTCTATACCCTCAAAAATTTATTTCGTCGCCGTTTGATGAACCTATAGTTTACCACACGGCGGCTTCGTAGACGGATTCTTTGGCTCAATTCACCGAGTCCAATAGGGCCGATATGGTTTCCTGATCGGGCATCTCCCGCAGGCGTTGCGCTTCGGTGGCACGCATAAAGGCCAGGAAGAGTGGATGGGGCCGATTAGGTCGGCTCTTGAATTCAGGATGAAATTGGCTGCCCACCATAAAGGGGTGATCGCGCAGTTCGGAAATTTCCACCAAACGCCCATCGGGCGAAAGCCCACTAAAGATGATCCCATTTTCCTCTAGGAGCGCGCGATAATGGTTGTTGAGTTCAAAGCGATGGCGATGCCGTTCCTGAATCAACAGCCCATGACCCTGTGCTTGATAGGCCGTTGCCGCGTGTGTGCCGGGCTTTAATTCACAGGGATAGACGCCCAAACGCATGGTGCCGCCCATATCGGCAATGTCGCGCTGATCGGACATGAGATCGATAATCGGGTATTTTGTGTTCAGATCAAACTCGGTGCTGTTGGGTTCATCGGAGCCCAAAATTTGGCGCGCCTTCTCGATACACATCACCTGCATGCCCAGGCATAGGCCCAAGTAGGGGATCCGGTGTTCACGCGCAAAGCGGGCTGCCACAATTTTGCCTTCAATACCCCGATAGCCAAAGCCGCCCGGCACGATAATGCCATCGACCTCGGCCAGTCGTTCCAATTCGCGCCCCTTTTCCAGATCTTCGGAACTGATCCAGTGAATATCAACATCGCGGCCAATCGCCAGGCTGGCATGGATCAACGACTCTTTGACGCTCAGATAGGCGTCTTCCAATTCAATATATTTGCCGACCAGCCCAATGCGCACCACCGGTTTTTCGCGGCGTGCCTCGCTGACAAAATGGCTCCACTCGGCCAATCCTTGGGCGGCATCGCGCGTGGCTGTCAAGTTCAATTGACGCACCAGCCAAGTACCAAGCCCGGTCGCTTCCAGATCGATCGGCACGGCATAGATGGTATCCGTCGTCACGATGGGCACCACGGCTTCCTGATCCACATCACAGAAGAGCGCGGTTTTGGCCAGGACATCTTCATCGACGGCATGATCGCTGCGCAACACAATCACATCGGGGTGAATGCCAATGCCGCGCAGTTCGCGCACGCTATGTTGGGTGGGCTTGGTCTTTAATTCTTTGCTCGCGGCCACATAGGGCAGCCAGGTGACATGAATATAGAGCGTGTTCGCCCGGCCAATATCTTTGCGCATCTGCCGGATCGCTTCGAGGAAGGGCAGGCCTTCAATATCGCCGACCGTGCCGCCGATTTCAATAATCACTACATCGGCCTGTGAATCGCGCGCCGTCAGCCCAATCCGCCGCTTGATCTCGTTGGTGACGTGGGGAATGACTTGGATGGTGCCGCCCAAATAATCGCCGCGCCGTTCCTGGCTCAGTACATAATTGTAGACTTGACCGCTTGTGACATTGCACAGTTTGCTCAGATTTTCGTCCACAAAGCGCTCGTAATGACCCAGATCCAGATCGGTCTCTGCGCCATCATCGGTGACAAACACTTCACCATGTTGATAGGGGGACATGGTGCCAGGATCCACATTCAAATAGGGATCTAATTTCATGGTGGCAACGCTCACCCCGCGCGCCTTCAGCAGACGCCCAAGCGAAGCTGTCGTCACCCCTTTTCCCAACCCGGAAAGCACACCACCGGTGACAAAAATATATTTAGTCATAATATCGCCTCATATTGTAGTAGCGGCCATCTTCAATGTATGGTCATTTCAAGCCAAAATTCATATCGATTGATATATGGCATAGTCGCCCACCCGTAAACAATAAGCCTAAGATTTTACCACTACACACCTAAGTTGACGAACTGTGGCATAGGCAGAATGCAGTGGACTCCGTTTTGTCTATGCCTTGGACAAATCCAGTCGATAGCGACACTTCTGGCGTTCACCCTGATAATACATATCAATATGGGGCGGGATATCCACAATTTCCACCAATTCCAAACCGGCCATCTCACAGGCGCGACGCGAGGCCCAATTGTCTGGGTTGCAGGTGATCCAAAGGTTGCCAAGCTTGTGGGCACGCGCCAGCGGCACCAGCAAACGGACACTGCGCGCCGCGTAATGGTGGCCGCGATAGTCTTGATGCACACGATAGCCAATCTGCCCGCCATACATCAACAAATTATGCGTGTACCCGATGCGTAGATCGATCCGGCCCATTTCCACGGTTCGGTCTTGGCGCGTCATCTTAAAGCGATAAGTCGGGACAAATTCGCCCATTGGATCGCCTGGTGCCCGTTCAACAAGTTGGAGGATCAGGTCATCATCGACCAAGGGGCCGGGTTGAAGAAAATGAAACATAAGCCTGATTGTTTTCTCCTTTGTATAACTAAGGGCGTAGATGCTCTGGTAACAAAAGGATAGCATTGCGCCACCTTTCGCTAGCGCAGCCGTTCTGCAATGATCTCGGCTACATCTTTTACCTGCATCTGTTGCTTGCCTTGCTTGGCCGCGTCTGTCATCATCGTCAAGCAGAAAGGGCAGCCCACGGCCAGGGTTGCGGCACCGGTTTGCGTGGCCTCGCGATAGCGATTGGCGTTGACCGGCTCGGCATTGGGCCCTGTGCCAGCTTCTTCCTCTTTCCACATCTGCGCACCACCGGCACCACAGCAGAAAGATTGTTTGCCGTGGCGGGGCATCTCGACAATAAATGCGTCGGTGCTGCCCAACACCTGGCGTGGTGCATCGATGATGCCGTTGTGCCGGCCCAAGTAACAGGGATCGTGGAAGGTAATGCGGTCGATTTCGCCGACTGATTTCGTGACGCTGATCTTCTTGGCCGCGGTCAATTCTGACAGCAGTTGTGTGTGGTGGATCACCTCGTAATTGCCGCCATATTGTCCATACTCTTTGCCCAGCGTATGCAGACAATGGGGACAGGTGGTGACAATGCGCTTGGGCTTGCCACTGTTCATAATGGGGTTCAGCGTCTCAATGTTGGCCTTGGCCATCGCGTAGAAGAGATATTCATTGCCGGCACGTCGCGCAGAATCACCCGTGCAGCTTTCGGATTCGCCCAACACCGCATAATTGAGCCCGGCGGCATTGAGCACTTTGGCAAAGGCCTGTGACACCTGTTGCGCGCGTGGGTCATAGGCGGGGGCACACCCCACCCACCACAGAACGTCGGGATTGGGGTTTTCGTTGGTCGTTGGCACGTCCAGCCCATTGGCCCACTTCATGCGATCGCGCGCGCTTTGGTTCCAGGGGTTGCCATTGCGCTCCATGCCGCGAAAGGCCGTTTTGAGTTCGCTGGGAAATTCATCTTGCGTTAAAACTTGGTGGCGACGCATATAGAGAATATCAAACATCGGCTCGTTGCCAACCGGACAAATGTCTACACATGCACCACAAGCTGTACAGGCCCAGACTGCCGACTCACTAATGGCAAAATCCAGCAAGTTGAAGGCACTGCTGCCGCCGGCGGCCAGCTCCTCCAGATTGTGATTCAGGTAGTGACGCTTGTTGACCTCCAACGCGGCCGGGGAGAGCTCTTTGCCGGTAACATAGGCGGGGCAGACATCCTGACAGCGATTGCACATGATACACGCATAGGCGTCTACCAGATGCGTCCATGGTAAATCTTCCAGCTTGGCGACGCCAAATTCTTCGATCGATTCATCTTCAAAGTTGATCGGCTCCAGCGCACCCAGCGACGTACGGCGCGGTTTGGTTAGAAAATTTACCCCGGCCATGATCAGGTGAAAATGTTTGCTGTAGGGAAAATAGGGAATAAACAGCAGGATCAACCCTAGCGCGCCCCACCAGCCAACATGTTGCCCCACCGTGAGCGCGCTTTCGCTCCACCCCTGCCACGCATAACTGAGCGCATTGGCAAAGGGTCGCCCCCAATCACCGCCGACTTTGGCAATCGCAAAGCTATCACCTGCCAGCCGGAATCCTACATGAAAGAAGATGAACAAGCCAACGACCAGCGAGTCACGCCGGATCGCCCCGGCTTCTACCTTGTCCATCAACTTGACGTTGGCGCGATATTCTAGCGCTGGGCTTTGCCAGACAAAGCGCCGCAACAAGAAATAGGTCATCCCGACGAGCACGCCGGTAGTTGCCAGATCGACCAGCAATCGGTAGGTCATTCCCAAAATATTTTCGCCCAAAAAAACGAAGGGGAAAAAGCCTTCGACGACATCGACCAGGTTTACGAGCGAATAGAAGACAAAGCCCCAAGCGATTAAGGCGTGAAAGAAGTTGGCCACCGGTCGTGTTTTCCAGATCGGTTCAATGGTCAGCCATTTTTTGAGGGCTGTGATGGCGCGCGCCTGCATTTCGATGCGCGTGGGCAGTTCACCCTGGCCGCGCCGGATAACTATGTAGACATTTTTAAAGCCAATCCACGCATAGGCCACCGCGCCGATCGTCAGCGTTAGAAACAAAATCTTTTCACTAAGCGTTAACATGGAGTGCGATTCCTTTTTCCATTCATAGCTACCATGAGATTCATGCTACCTACATGTTATCAACATATAGAAGAATGGCGAAAAAACTGCAAGGTCATTGCGCCTATTCATAGTACAGTCCACCAATCAATCCGTATTTCCTGGCATTGCCGAAATAAATGTGACAGCGCGCCACTGTCTGCGCGGTATACGACGTGCATTGTGTGATCTACGACACGCGATCCCGCGCTGAATCTATCTACAATAGAATAGGCTAGTTATCCGGTAAAATCTTGTTTCATTCCACCACCTGAAAACCGCATGTGAAACTGAAAATGAGGAGGGTACTTGCTCGCGTAACTGTCATTGTCCCCAGTGGCCGGAGTGATCTGCTGGACGACAACACCCATCTGTATGCTGACGAATAGTCTTGACTCTATGAAAGGAGCAACGAATGCCAAAGCAACAAGTTCGACCGCGTTTGTATTCTACCTTTGCTGTGCTGATTGCCATTGTCATCCTCTGGCCACCAATGACGATGGCCACGCACCAGCAAACCAGTGCCGCGCCATTGGCCCCCAGCCAGCCGGATAATGTCGCCTGTCGTCCCCAGGATGGCAAGTCCGACACCTTACGCGTTGAGTGGAAGGATGGCAATGACGGCAGTGCCGACTACAATGTCTATCGCAAGGCCGTGAGTGATGGCAATTGGGGAAATCCCATTGCTACCATCACCGATCCCAGTCAATATGGCAATTGGTACTACATTGATACCGATGCAGGCAGTAATACCTATCACTATCAGGTGACGGCTACCGATGGTAACGATGAAACGACGGCGGGCGCGGCCCAGACCTGTCGCGAACCCCTGATGCTGGACAGTGCCGAGGGCAACTATCGGATTTACTATCGGCTGGAGGAATGCCCTGACTATGATGGCAAGTCGGCCTGCACAGAGGATATCAATGTGGCGGGCAAAAATAAACATGCCCAGCAGGTGCTCGACACCAGCGAAGCCTATCGCAGTGAGCTAGTCGATACCTTGAATTTTAATGATCCAGGGTTCTTCAATGGTGCAAAACCCTTCCCGCTGGATTTCTTTCCCTGTAACAATGGCTGTGCCAATGGGGACGGCATTCAATATCCACCGGCGAACTATGAAGGGGCCGACTACGATCCAGTGACGGGAAATGGCGAAGACTACGAAATCTTTGTCGCCGGTCATGAAATCTTTCACAAGGTACAGGGTGCCCATGGTGGCGGTGGCGGCGATCCCTTCTACAAATGGTTGATTGAAGGACAAGCCCGCTCGACCGAAGACAAGATGTGTATCTTTGCCAACGGCTCCCAATGTGAGATTTGGGATGAACAAGTAGACAAATATTACCTGGGCCAGGTCAATGCCTATTTGGGGCAACCCGAAAAGAGCTTATTGGAACATTCCTACAATGCCGCGCTCTTCTGGACCTATATCGTCGAACAATTTGCCGATACGATCAAAACTGAGCCGCGCTATGGCATGGATGTGCTGTTGAAGTATTGGCAGCAGAGTGAAGAAAATGTCGCTGCCGATCCCGATAAAAAGGGCAAGGACGGCATTGAAACCCTCAACGACACTCTGGCCAACAAGCTCAATTCGCCGCGGCGCTTCAAAGACATCTTCCAGGACTTTGCGGTCGCCAACTATGCCAAGGACTATATTACCAATCCAGCCCCGGACGATCTGCAGCCGTACAACTACATCGACGACGAAAACTGTGCCAGCTGTGCCTATGATAAGGTTAAACTTTCCGTGGCCGATACGCTCGATCCGGATGAATCGATCTTTGGCACGCGTTCGGTCGATGCCTGGGGCGCACGCTACTTTGAGGTGAATCTCAACCCGTCGGTGCCGGCGGTCCACATTGAAGTCAATCCACTTGCGGCCACGCCCCATGCACTTTATTATCATGTACTGGCGATCAAAAATGGCGCGATTGTCAACCAGTGGTCAGCCGAAGGCAACAATTTTGAGCTAAGTGTTTTTAATATCAATCCCGTCTATGACCGCTTGGTGCTTGTCGTCGGCGGGCTGGAGCAGAATGTCAATTTTAACTATGGCTTTAATCTGGCCGATGGTCTCTTCATTCTCTCGCCCAATGCCCAATTCCCTGAGCAAGCCGGCGAACCAACCTCGCCCAAGAAGATCATGGTACAATTGGAAGTAATCGGCGAAGATCAGCAGCCGCTGGCTGGCATCGACACGAGCGCGCTCAGTATTACCGTGGGCAGCACCCTGATCAACCCGCCGGTCAATGTCGGTGACGATCCGATTGTGGCATCAGCCTATACGGCGGGTAAATATTGGCTTGTCTTGCGTGCCCCAGCCAGCCCTGGGTGTACCGTCTGCGATCTCAAGATTGAATATGGCCCCTACAGCGACAGCGAAGCCGCAGCCATTGTCTACGGTCCACAACCCAGTGTCGATAACATGCTTGTGATCGACCGCTCTGGCAGTATGGCCGGTGCCAAGATTGAGGCCGCCAAGGATGCTGCTGTGCTCTACGTGGATTCCTATGATGTCGGTGACCGCCTCGGTGTTGTCAGCTACAATGACCAGCCGCAAACTGAATTTGCCCTTACCAACTGGACCAACACCGCGCGCCAGCAAGCGCAAACCGCCATCAACAATCTCCCCGCGCCAGCGGGGGCTACCGCCAATGGTGCAGCCCTGCGCGAAGGGATGAATCAACTGGTGGCGCAAGGTAGTCCGAATCCGGTGTGGGCTATGGTCTTGCTGTCGGATGGCGAAGATACTGTCGAAGACACGAAGGACCACATTCCCCAATTCGTCAAAGAATACAACACCCGCAAGGATGATGGCCTCCAAGTGCCGGTGATCCATGTGGTGGCGATTGGCGATGATGCCGATGGTGTGGCCCTGGAACAAGTGACCGGCGCGTCTAACGGCCTCTTTCAGTGGCTGCCCGAAACCGGCAACCTGATGGCCGCCGATGCCAACGCACCCCATGCCACCCTCTTCCCGCTCGACTTGGCCGAAGTCTACCGCGTCTTTGCCGAGACGGTAACGGGCGAGCAGCAGATTTATGCCGCGCAAGATGTGATCAGCGACGCCAAGTCCAAAACGCATACGCTCAAAGTAGAGGGCGGTGCCAGCCAGTTGGTCGTCTCCCTGGCCTATGTGTACACGGACTTTGGTATTCCTATCAACGTGGAAATTCGCCGCCCAGACAATACCGTTGTTGGCGTGCCGACGCTGTCGGCCAGCCGCCACCTGGTCTGGCGCATCCCGGCACCTATGGCCGGCGATTGGCAAGTCATGGTTAGCCCGATCATTCCTGGGGTTGCGGCGGCGGCTGATAGCACAACGGCTGCTTCCCAGACTGACTTCCTTGTTGAAGCCTCGCTGATCAGTGACCTGACTATGGAAGCGTTCCTTGGTCTGCCACTCGCAGAACGGCTGGCTGGCAAAGCGATGCCCCTCCTGGTTTCACTGACCGATGGGGGGGCGATCGCAGGCGCAACCGTCAAGGCGACAGTCGCGCGTACGGGGGAAGTGATCACGCTCTTCGACGATGGCAATCACGGTGATGGTGTCGCCAATGATGGATTTTATGGTGGCCTACTCAAAAACACGCACGCCGCAGGCGGCTACAGCGTGGTCATTGATGCCAATGGCACTTCCCAACTGCTGGGCGCATTTAACCGGCGTGCCCGCATTTCCTTCTTTATGAACAGCGCGCCAGACAGCGACAACGATAAGCTGCCCGACTGGTGGGAAGCTGGCTGTACCGACCCCAATACGCCGGATCGCGATGGCGATCCGGATCAAGATGGATTGAACAACGCGGCTGAGTTTGCCAATCAGACCAATCCCTGTGATCCAGACACCGATGATGGTGGCGAGGGGGACGGCTCCGAAGTGACACGCGGTAACGATCCACGCGATCCCCGCGACGATTTCAATCGGCCACCGCTCATTAAAGCCTGGCCGGGCACTGGCAAAGTGACGCTCAAGCTTAGCACTTCCGACGTGTCACCTAACTTGACGATCTATCGTGCCACATCACCGACCGGCACCTTTGGTCTGGTAGCCACGGATGTGACAACGGATACTTGGGTGGATACTGGCGTGACCAATGGGGTTCTCTACTGTTACCGTGCCACTGCGGCTGGTCGTGCGGTCAGTGGTCCCTCCAATACCAGTTGTGCAACGCCTAACGCTGATCCACATCCGCCCCACGGCGAGCTCACGCTGCCGCGCCAAACTGTTGAACCAACGCCGCGCCTTGTCACCTTGCTGCTGGTTGCCGAGGATAACCCAGACACGGAAGAACATCCGGCCTTTGATGGCGAACTGCTCGATCCACTGGCAGAGCAGAGTGGGGTCACAGAAATGCAGCTTGCCAACCGCAGCGATTTTGAAGGGGCGCTTTGGGAACCCTATCAGCCTACCAAGCCATGGACCTTGGAACCCAGCCCCGATGGCCGCACCACCGTCTACGTACGCTATCGGGATGCAGCTGGCAATATCTCGGACACGGTTGCCTTGACGATTCTGGTTGATCCCAATAGCCAGCCGAGTTTTACGCTCTTCTTGCCGTTAGTCAATAAGTAATAGACAGGGAGACAGGAGAGGAGAGACACGATCTCTTGTCTCGTGTCTCCTGTCTCCTTGTTTTTATTTCCTGTCTCGACAACGGGCAACACTTTCCTGCAACGCCACCAGTGACGACCAAAAATCGTCTTCGCCAAAGACTTCCAACGTAAGCACACCCATATAGGAATGGCGCAAAAGTAAATCGATAACCGGATCAAGCTGCTGGGGCAGCATGTGCGCCAGTGACTGATGATCGCGCCCGCTGTGCAATCCATGGAGATGGACAACACGCGTACGCGGTAAAGCCGCGGCCAACCACGGCAGCGGATCATGCCCATCCAACCAGAGGTGCCCTATATCCACACAGCGGCTGACCCCCGTCGGCGCAATCGCGGGGGTGACAAAATCAGGCGGGTAGCCTTCGAGATTTTCTACGGCGAGCTGGCTTGCGTCATCGGTCCATTGGCTGACTTGATCCA
>DAOTTR010000393.1:0-7444 GCA_034437715.1 Caldilineaceae bacterium | reverse complement strand
GATGTCATTGCTGAATATGATTATTACACATTTCAAGCAAATGAAGGCGATATAGTTACTGTTACGATGGCGCGTACTGGTGGTGAAATAGAACCGAATTTTCTAGTTTATGGCATCAGGGGAACGACGGTTTGCTATTACACAGCTCCAGGACGGAAAGTTGTGGAGGAAACTTGCAAGATACCCACTACAGGCTCTTATACAATTGTTGCCTATAGTGCTTACCCTGACAAACTCGGTAGCTATAGCCTCGGTACAACAAACTAAAATAGCTATAGCCATTGTCAGCTCCGATGTCAACACAACGGCAGGACTTTGCATAAGAAAAACTACCAAATCTAGGGTTCATTTACTGATTTAATCCAGAAGTTGGAAAAATTGCATAATCTACCTAAGGGACCCCCCATGAAACATCTACTTGTTTTCGCATGTCTCTCGCTTAATCTACTAATTTTTACACTGTTTCCTCAATCAACTCTTGCCCAAATACGGCGGGCATCTTTTCAGCAAACCTCCATTCAGGGAGAAATCGCTTATGTAAAAGATGGTGATATCTGGCTGCTTGATCTTCTCACTGGCAAATCGCAACAATTGACAGCTGATGGCAATAATCGTTGGCCTACTTGGTCACCGGATGGAAAATATCTACTCTACACACATACTGAAGATGGAGAGCGGTTTGATCTCTACATTCTTGATACAATGCAAAGAGAAAGTCGATTACTGGCGACCAATAGTTGTTGCGCACTTTGGGAACGAGGTGATCGAATTAACCATCTCAGTGTCGGGGATGGAACTGTTGCCATCGCAGATATCTGGCCTGATGGTACAGATCAAAGGTTTGAAACTAGCCCTTTATCATACGGAAGTGGAGTTTTGCCTACTGGTAATTTGATGTCAAATATAGATGGCTTGCCGCTAGAAGTTGTAAGCACAATAGGACATAGCCGACTCACTGTTTATGCTGATTTTCTAGGGCTAGAAGGTGATAAATTAGTAGTACCAACCTTTAATGATCCTGAAGATCCGACATGTTCTTGGTACAATGCTAGCTTTAATGAAGCAACGAGTCAGTATGCGGTTGGATTTATGCGCGACCAAGGACGCTCTAAATGCGAATTTTTTCAATCACTACCAGGAGAACCGGATATCACCTTTGCTACATCACTTGGCATTCTTCTTTTTACCAATGATGGATCTGATATACGAGAATTGCCTTGGCTAGCCTATCCGGTTTTTTCTCCTGACGGTCGTTATCTAATTGCTGAACAATATACTCAAGCAGCAGACCCTCGTGCTGCTCGTCTGGAAGGGTTAGCACTCTATAATCTACAGAATGAAGAGAGCTCTATATTATTGGTTGGTGCCGGTCAACCGGCGTGGCGACCTGAACCAGCTATCCCTGAAGCGTTAGCACGCTATACACAGCCAGGCGAACGTATGATCACTCTAGAACCCGCACTGTCCTTAGGCGGAAGCCAGGTGCGCTTGCATATACTTACTACCGGTAGCTATCGGAACACTAATGCGGCAGAGTTCTTCCGTCAGGCGTCGTCAACATTTTTCGAGCAACAACAGGTTGTTGCTCTTCTGGTTACCATGAATGGTCAGCCTTTGGCAGAGCCTACTTTGCTCAAGGAAATCTTACTTATGTATGCCACTGCCAGTGTTCTTTATGGCGATCTGGCTTATGATGTTACTTTGCCTGACTTGACATCCGAGTTGCAGGCTGTTCTTGAAAATCCTGCTTTTCAGGATGTTGCATTAAATGAGGAGCTGGCAGGGGTTTTTAGCGGACAGTCAGGCCAGAGTGAACAGGCACTAGCCGCTATTCTTACTGATCAGACCAGTATCAGCCATTATCTATTTCCCGTACTCGATACTACCTTCACAGAAAATACAATCGGGCAAATTACTAATGTTGAAGCAGGCATTGAGCTATTCCGTAATGCCGTCGAGACTGACCATCTTGTTGAGCGCGGTATATGGAAGAACCTGGAAGGACCTGGTGTTCCGGCTCCCGATCTCTGGCAGAACTTATTACGTGATTTGAATGGATTGAGCCAAGACGAAAACATTCCAATTTTACAAGAAGCAAGTTCTTTCCTGACTAACATACGCTTGCTTATTCATTTGCTCTTTGTTAGCCATTTGCAACAAGAACGCATTGAGTGGCTTAACCTTTCTCTTGAACTCATTGCCGAAGGTCCAACGGCCCTTGACCGCAATCAATTGCGCGCTGCGGCTAGTGTGATACAAGAAGCTGAAATATTAGAAAAAAGACGCACAAATGTGATCGCTGATTTTCTGAGACCTGAGTTGATTGGACTAGTACTTAATGGAGACGAACAGACCGCAGTACAAGCTTCAACTCAACTGACAGCACGCGTGATTGATCCAGCTGGCTATCGCCTTATGGCGCATGCAGCTAGTAGTGCACTTACTGCTAACATGATAGATTCCAGCACAGGTGCTTTACTTTACGGTAGTGACGAACTGTATGTGCATTTTCACCTCGCAGAACGCTCGTCTGAATGGCAATATGCTTTTGGTACAGCACGTCGTTATATACAAGATACTGCGCGCCAGAATTTGCCTGAAGATTCAATGTATGAAGGGCAGGTTGCTTATTATTTTAGTAGACTTATGCTACTTGAAATTTTAGCAGCGGTAGAGACACAGCGGGCCTATGCCGATGGCGTAGACGCAGTTTTTCGCTTGCCTGATCCGACAGTATTGATCTCTGGGAATAAAGAGGAGTGGCAAGCTAGAGTTACCGAATTGCGTGAGCAAGCTGACCTCATGGAACTGGCGGTGCTCAACACTTTCGCACGGCCTGCATGGTTATCTGCAGCGATGAACCTAGCGTTTCAGCGAAAGACTGAAGCCACTACGTTGCTCGGTATACAACAGGCGCATGAATTACCTATTTTACGTCCAGGCTGGACAAGCTACACACATAGCTATGGAGCAGGCTCACTCTTAGTGAAAGATAATATGGTTTGGATGGCACCTTACGGTAGCTTCGTGCGCTGGCATATTACAACAGGCAAATATGACAAAATAAATACTGAATATGGGCTGATTAGCAATAGTGTTCGGGTCATCTTTCCAAGTAATGATGGTGCAATCTGGTTCGGTACTCGGAACGGTGTGAGCCGACTCGATACGAACGGCGAGTGGAGCGTTTTTACTACAGATGATGGTTTAGCTGCCAACTCTGTGCAGGCCATAGTACAGAGTGATGATGGATCTCTCTGGTTTGGTACATATGATAGCGGTGTTAGCAGACTTGAACCGAACGGCAATTGGACTACGTTTACTAGTGCTGATGGACTGATCGATAATGAAGTGCTTGCGATTGCCCAGGCTGATGATGGCACACTTTGGTTTGGTTCGCAAAAGGGTGCAACCCAGCTTGGCCAGAATGGTGAATGGTCAACCTTTACTACGACACATGGCCTGGTAGCAGACAGCATTAACGTAATATTCCCAAGTGCCGATGGTGCACTTTGGTTTGGCACAAGCAATGGTGTCAGTCGGCTGGCACCTGACGGTAGTTGGTCCACTTTTCTTAACCAACATGGCTACGATGGTGTTAATATAATCTTCCAGAGTACTGACGGTACACTATGGTTTGGTACAGAGGAATCTGGTGTAAGCCGCTACGATAGCAACGGCAATTGGGTCACATACAGTGAATTCGATGGCCTTGTGAGTAACTATGTAAGCGGGATTACTCAAAGCGATGATGGCTCGTTCTGGTTTAGTACACGGAGAGGATTGAGCCGTCTTGACCCGGATGGCAGTTGGACAACCCTCACGATTGATGACCCACCTGGGGTTTCCAGTCCGCTTGCTATGATCCAGGCTGCAGATGGAGCGTTCTGGTTTACCTCGCGCTCAGAAGGAATCAGTCGTCTTGCGCCAGATGGTAGTTGGACTACGTTTACTTGGGCAGATGGTTTAGCCAGTGACAACGTTTTTACAGTTACTGAGGACGGTGACGGAGCAATTTGGTTTGGCACGTCTGAAGGTGTTAGCCGACTTGATCTCAACGGAATTTGGACTACATTTCCTAAAACCGACGGACTGGTTGGTGATACCACATTAGAAATTGCCGAAAGCAATGATGGTGCGCTTTGGTTTGGTGGAAGCGATGGTTTGAGCCGCCGCGCCCTGGATGGCACATGGAGTACTGTGATAGCAGGTGATGGTGCGGTAGATAATGCTTATGTGCAGTCCATTTTCCAGAGTGATGACGGCGCAATGTGGATCGGTACAGGTGCCGGTGTAAATCGACTCGATCGTGACGGGAGTTGGAGTAGCTTCACTACTGTTAATGGTGTAACCATCAAGGACGTACAGTCTATTGCTCAAAGTTTCGATGGTGTGCTCTGGTTTGGCACACTAGATAGTGGAGTTGTTCGGCTCGATACTGATGGTAACTATACGTTGCTTACGGTAGCAGATGGCTTGGCTGGTAATACTGTTCGAGCGATTTTCCAAAGTGACGACGGTAATCTCTGGTTTGGCACAGAGGCTGGCGCTAGCCGACTGTCACCTGAAGGGAACTGGATGACCTTAACTACGCAAGATGGGCTTGCAGATAATAGTGTGCTGACCATTATCCAAAGTGCTGATGGCGCTCTCTGGTTTGGAACCGGGAGCGGTGTTAGCCGTCTCGATCTGAAGACCATACTACAAAGTCAATAAAGGAGTGGTATCAGCTATATAAATCACCCAATACTCATTCAATAGAGGTTATCGCAAAAAAAGTAGGTTTAATCCTGTTCAGAGGGATAAATCATGGAACCGACAGACGAAACAGTTGGTGATCGTCGTGCCGCACCCGCTAGAACGAACGAGTAAACGACGATCTCACCTACATTCCGCAGCTAAAAATCGACGAGATAACAATAATGAACTTCGGGACCAAGGAGAGAGACGATCGTGCGACGGAGATCAGCCAGGTTGAGAACATGGCGGGCAACGACTTGGTTGTGGTGACGGATGGTGAGGATGTCGACGCCCTCAAAGATTTGAGCAACACGGCGCATGGTCGGGGTCTGGGTCGGTTGGCCCTTCTGGTCAGGAATCGTCTGGTTAAGAGCGGCTAGTTGGCGGCGAAGTTGCCGTTCAGCCAGGGCATAGACGAGGAGAGCGAGTCCCATAATCATAATCATGGCCATGATGCGAGCCGGGCTCTTGAGAAAAAGGCTGTCGGCAAAGAAGAGGGGGTCTTTGAGGAAGCGAAAGCCCCGCTCAACCGCACTGCCCTGCTCTTTGTAGATGGTAAGCAACTTGTTGTCGGGCAGCGCTGCCTCATCCAGCACGTTGGTGGCGACGATGAAACGACCGAGGCGCTGTCGTTTTTCTGTCACAGCTTGCGCATTGAGGACGAGTTGACCAGTGAGTTGCCAGCCGACAATCTGGGCGACAGCATCTTTGGCGGGACGCCCGGGTTTGGTATAGTTCTTGAGTGGAACGACCTGGGCTTGGAGTTGATGCCAAGGCAGCGTTTTCCCCAGTTGTGCGGCCGCCGCTTGCGCATCAGCCTGACACTGAAAGGTGCGCTTCTGCAAGGCACGCCAGGCTGTTGCAGCACCCTCCTCAGCCCGAGCTACTCGTTTGTCCAGTTGTTGGCATTCCCGTTCGTAGGCCTGGTGGGAATAGACCAGCAGCCAGCGTTGGTGGATGGTGCCATAGGTATTGCCCAATGGACAGATGCGATAGCCCTCGCCGGCATCCGTCATGACCGCTCGCGCCACCGCTTGGAGGACAGCTTTGGCTTCTCCCACCGTTTCCGGCACACGCGTCACCCAGCCGATGTTCTGCCATGCCACCAAGTTCTCCTCACTGTAGGCGGCACTATCCATCACAAACCAGAGCGGCGTGCCTTCCTCCAGTTGACGACAGTAGCGCTTGATCGTCTGGGCAAAGCTTTTCTTGTCACTGCTGTTTCCATCCAACACTTCCAGCCACAACGGCAATGCCAATGCCTGGCTCGTGATTAACGTCACCACCACCTGTTTCAAGTCCGGTCGCTGTTCTTTGGAGTAGCCTTGTCTGATTTCTACCGCATGATAGGCTTCACCTGCGCGTTGGGCGACCTTCGATTCATACACCCCGTGAAGGCTGAAGCTACTCGTATCCAAATGGGCATACTCACGCTTCACCTCGAACACCTCCACTGCTTTGCTCGCCACCCGAGCAAAGAGTTCCGTCACCCCGGCCTGCTGCACCTCATCCAACGCGCGCCCCAGCGTATCGTCGTTGAAATCCGCCGCCACCAACCCTTCCCTGATTAGCAGATCCACCGGCTTGTTGCTCATATACTCCGGCATCAAGTACAACGCCCGCCCCGTCAGCCCCATCGCATTGAGCACCATCGCCTGCACCGCTTCACCACAGCTCACTTTGCGCGCCGAGGGTGTCGCCAGCGCCCCATCGATGTTCGCCACCAGTTCTATCTGCTTGCAGATTCCGGCCACGATTCCCAAATGATCCAGCCGTTCGGTTGTGTACGCTAGTTCTTTTGTTTTCATATCCCACAGCTTATCCCCACTCCCCTTTTCTGTCGATTTCCCCTTCCCTTTTATTCTTTCTAACTCCTTTTTCCCACTGCGGAATGTGGGGTGCTGCACTTCCGCCGGTCCCATGTCGCCGTTGACGAGGACGTGGGGTCGGTTGAGGGGGGCAAAGCGTTCGGCCTGGATCTGGCGCGCGGCGGCGACGCGCGCGCAGATGGCCGTGGGCGGCTCGCCGGTACCGGCCGCTTCCAACGTGTGGTAGGGCACACGTTGGACTTCGAGGTGAATATCAATCCGATCCATCAACGGCCCGCTGATGCGCTTTTGGTAGCGTTGGACCATGCTCATGGAACAGGTGCACTCGTTGCGGTCGTCGCCGTAGTAGCCGCAAGGGCATGGGTTCCCACAATGTACCTGTCATCTTACTTTGGTCGTTGGCTGAGCACCGACTGATGGCCGTCTCGGCGCGGCTATGATAAGCGCTCGCCTGGCCTATTTCAGTCCACTGAACAAGCAACGTTAAAAGTCAAGGGTTCGCTCATCATCCATGTGTGGGGGGTGTCGTGAGGTGATAAGGGCATTTATGAGAGCGCCCATCAGAATGGATAGCCGGTGCTGTCTGCCAGCGCCAAGGCAACCGCTTCCTCCATCGTCATTTGCGCGCCGACAGCCCAGGCTTGCTCAAACTGTGCTGGTGAGAGAATTCGGCGCGCCGTTGCGAGCGGTGCATCGAATAAGATCTGGTCGTTGGGGAGCAGGTGAAACGGCAAAGTCTGATAGAGCGATCGGGCGGCGGCGACCAAGTGGACCGCGCGCTTGCCCTCGCCCAGGGCGTTGGCCCGGCTGGCAAAACGAGCCAGGGTCAGGGAGACCACGTAAGGGTTATCTGCTTGATGGCCGAGCGTCAAGCT
>DAOTTR010000392.1:0-2852 GCA_034437715.1 Caldilineaceae bacterium | reverse complement strand
GGGGCGGCTTGCAGCCGCCCCTACGCATGATTTTGTTGGGCACGCGCTGGATACTTATTTCTTTGCAAGCGCCTTAGGACTGTACTACGACAACGTTAAATTTCATCACCTGCAGCTCTGAATTCATTCAACACGAATTTAACGTTGGCGTAGTAAGTAAAGTATAGAAAGTTCTTAAAAAGCTTAGTCCCGAATGAACCGAATAAACCGAATTTTTCCTTGACCATTCGTGAAATTTGCGCAATTCGTGACAGGTAGTTTTTACAAAGACTTTCTCACTTTTACTAATCAAAATAACGTAGGTCACGCTTGTAACGTGACAATCTACCAGCCGGAACGCCGCGCCCGGCAAAGCTTTGATCGAAGATGCTTGTCCGCTTACAAACCAGATGGTTTGCCTTAACTAAGCCTGTCACGTTACAAACGTGACCTACAAGCGCATCCTACTTTATCCATACTTTGGTAACACACCGCACGCGGCACGACCCCTACCAGGAAGGCGACCCACATAATTGACAGGCGAGCGGCGCTTGTACTATAGTTATAATGATATTTTACCAAAATTTTGACCAACAACAGGCCTGCCCGTTAGCGCTATGCACGAACACCTATCGATGTGCCAACAACCGACCTTCTATTTTATTGGGGTCACCACCGGCCAATCGGCGTCACAGCGGATTTTTCCGCGCTGGATGGCAGTGCTAGATCGCCCCGAGGTTGTCTTGCGCGGGGTCGATTTTCGCATCCACGATGAACCGGCGCGCTATCGCAACCTGGTGGATGCCATCAAAAATGACCCATTAGCCCTGGGCGGCCTGATCACTACGCACAAAATCGATCTACTGGCCGCGTCGCGCGATCTCTTTGATCAGCTAGATCCCTATGCCCAGATCTGCGATGAGGTCTCCTGTATTTCCAAGCGGGGTGGCTTATTGCTTGGTCATGCCGTCGATCCCACCGCTGATGGCCGGGCACTGGACGCGATTCTGGGCCAAGCGTACTTTGGGCGCACAGGCGGTCATCTGCTTTTGCTTGGGGCAGGCGGCGCGGCGGCGGCATTGGCGCTGCATCTGCTCAATAAAAGCGCGGCAGCGGATCGGCCAAGTCACTTTACCTTTGTCGATGTCGATGCCCACCGCCTAGACCATGTGCGGCGCATGGTGCAAAAGCGGCCAACCGATATTGCGTTTCATTATGTACAGCATACAACTGCCCAACAAAATGATGCATTGTTGGCCCAGTTGCCGCCAGCCAGCGTGGTCATTAACGCCACGGGCATGGGCAAGGATCGCCCTGGTTCGCCGATTACCGATCAAGCGCACTTTCCCGAACAGGGCGTTGCGTGGGAACTCAATTATCGCGGGGCCTTAGACTTTATGCACCAAGCCAACCGCCAACAAGCGGCGCGCAACCTGACCGTCGCCGATGGCTGGGTCGCCTTTTTACATGGCTGGACTGGCGTGATCGCCCATGTGCTCGATGTCGAGATCACGCCGCCCCGCTTCGCGCGCATGGCGGCGATTGCCACCCAATTTCGCTAAACGCCGATTATGGTCTACCCAAAGCGCGGCGATACGACCACAATTAAAATCAGGGCGACAACGGCAAAGAGCACAAACTCTAGCAAAATCCGCCGATTCAAATGCTCCTGAATGCCATGTTGGGCAATGCCCACCACCACATAAAAAATCAACAACAGCAGTAAGCCACCCGTTAAACTGCTCAACGTCCACCAATAGTTGAGCGCCCAGGTAGCCTGCCCCAAGATCATGCCCGTGATCGCACCATAGGTCAACACGACTAGCGGGCGTTCGGTTGTGCTGCGCAGCAACTCAATCGCCAACAACGTTGCGGTCAGCGCAACCAGCGTGCCCGACAGTAGGCTGCGCGTGCGCGCCTGATAGACAAAGAGAAAGAGCACCAGCGCCGCACCATACGAAAGCGAATCGAGCACCAGACGCGAGCGCCGAAAGCCGGACTGCCCCCGTTCGACTGTGGTATACAAGCTAAATAGGGCGAGGATCATTAGGCCGCCGCTTGCCAGCAGCACCAGCACTTGCACAGGGCGCGTGGGAGCCAGCGGCAACACATAGATCGCAATAATCGCAATCGCCATGGGCAGCGCCCAAAAGGGCCAAACCCAGCCCCAGCGCACCTCGCTGATATAGCGCGGATGCACCCGAATCACACTTTCCACGCCGGCCGCAGCAAAGATCGCCAACACAATTGCGGCCACCAACGTTTTGGTGAGGGCAATGCTGACCGGTGAGCCAAGCGCGCTCAAGGTAATCACCGTCGTGGGCAAGCTATAGAGCTGGCTGATCCCCAGGGCAAAGACAAAGAGCCAACTGATCACACTAATCCGGTCGCGATAGTCAACGGCGACAACAGGGGCGCGCCCAATCTTGAAGGGATATTTTGGCGCACGTGGTGGGCGGGTGGGCCAGTTCGCCAGAATGAATTCACGGATACTCATCAGGAAGTTCACATGCTACTCCATTGACAACGGCATTCTAGTACAGAGTGGCCTAAGTAGGACAGTGAGTCAGTGGCTGTCTACTGTCCTACTGTCTCACTGGACTACCATTGGTCTATTTACGCCGCCGTGTACGAGTGTGACGTCAAGGCTGAAATGCGGAATAAAATTGTAGTAAAGACTTTAGTCTTTCCAGATCGCGGAAAAAGACTGAAGTCTTTACTATGTATCAAATCATGCTTGACACGCCACTAGTACACTTGGGCGGAAATAACCATACTATTCTCCGGTGAATCAGTAGGACAGTGAGACAGTACAAACACTGTTCTACTGTCCTACTGATTCACTGTCTTACTTACGCCCAACTGTACTAGTA
>DAOTTR010000391.1:0-17593 GCA_034437715.1 Caldilineaceae bacterium | reverse complement strand
CACTAGTACAGTTGGGCGTAGATACCACGGCAGTTAATCAGGCACGTTACTCGTGTACATCATGGTAAAAATAGGGTACCTTATTTACGCCGGGATCTACTAGTACAGAGCGGCCTAAGTAAGACAGTAGTTCAGTAGGACAGTGAGTCAGTGGCTGTCTCACTGTCTCACTGTCTCACTGGACTACCATTGGTCTATTTACGCCGCTCTGTACTAGCTACATATCTTCCCCGTAATCGATCAGAGAAAGCCAGAGCCATGCCGCTGTCCCAGGATCAACTCATTCCCTTTGCCAAAACGTTGGCAGACGCCAGCGCCGCGGTCATTCGCCAATACTTCCGCACCGATTACGAAGTGATCAGCAAAGCTGATGCCTCCCCGGTTACCATTGCCGACCGCCGCGCCGAGGAAGTTATGCGCGATCTGATCAGCAAACGCTTTCCCGATCATGGCATTCTGGGCGAAGAACATGGTCACCATCAGCCCGATGCCGAGTATCAATGGGTGCTCGATCCAATTGATGGCACCAAGGCTTTTGTCAGCCACAGCTATCTCTTTGGCACGTTGATCGCGCTGCTCAAAAATGGGCGGCCTATTTTGGGGGTGATCAACCACCCGCTGCTCAATGATTTCTTGGTGGGCATGGGCGGACAAACCTGGCTCAATGGGCGGCAGGTGCAAGTGCGCCCTTGTACGCGCATTGAGGATGCGATTCTTCTGAGCAGCCCCTATTGGACAGTCTTTGAATACCAAAATGGGCCCGCGTTTGAAGTGCTTTCCAAACGGGTACAACGGCATAACAATTGGGGCGACTGTCATGGCTACTATGTGGTAGCCGTGGGCGGGGCGGACATTATGGGTGATCCGATCATGAATCCCTGGGATCTGATGGCGCTGA
Source organism: Caldilineaceae bacterium (assembly GCA_034437715.1). Lineage (GTDB taxonomy): Bacteria > Chloroflexota > Anaerolineae > Caldilineales > Caldilineaceae > JAHBVH01. The sequence goes on along the minus strand of DAOTTR010000391.1, from coordinate 16,695 downwards.
TCCCGATCATTGAGGGTGCCGGCGGCGTGATCACCGATTGGCAAGGCAACAATGCCGTGGCCGGCCAAAGTATTATCGCGACGGGCGGCACCATTCATGACGAAGTCATTCGGTTGCTCAACCCGTGACAGTGCTACCTGTTACCTGCTACTTGCTCCAGGCAACAGGGTTCATTCCTCTCCCAAAATCATCCCACCGCATTGCCTAGCGCATCCACAAACCAGCGTGTGATCTGTTGGGGGCGTGTGATCGCGCCACCCACCACCACGGCCAGCGCGCCCAAAGCCAGCGCTTGTTGCACTTGCGCGGGCAGGCTAAAGCGTCCCTCGGCCAGTAACGGTACGGTCAACCCCGCGGCCAGTTGTTCGACCAACGCCAGATCGGGGCCAGTTTGCTTGGGGCTATCCTCGGTATAGCCGGACATGGTTGTGGAAATCAGATCAGCACCGGCCACTTGCGCCGCCAGCCCCTCGGCCACTGTGGCAATATCCGCCAGCACCAGACAATCGGTTTCGGCATGAATCGCCGCAATAAAGTCGGCGAGGGTACCGGGGTGTGGGCGTGAACGGGCGGTGGCGTCAATCGCGATAATATCGGCACCGGCGGCGGCCACCGCTTTGGCATGCGCCAATGTCGGTGTGATGTAGACAGGATAGCCAGGGATATCATCTTTGTACAGACCGATAATTGGCAGTTTAACCGTAGCCCGGATGGCGCGAATATCGACCGGTGTATTGGCGCGGATCGCTACCCCCCCGCCCTGTTGGGCAGCCAGCGCCAAGCGTACCATGATCTCTGCGCCATAGAGCGGTTCATGGGGCAACGCCTGGCAGGAAACGATCAGCCCACCCCGCACCTGATCACAGAAGCGTTGACATTGTTGCATACGACGATGTTGCTTGTCCACCACCATTTTCCCCTTGCGCGCTTACTTGTAGGTATCCTTACACGACGCTTCGCACTTCTTCCCAGCATCGGAAAGTAAGTATTATGATAACGTTAAATTCGTGTTGAATTCATTCAGAGCAGTAGGTGATGAAATTTAACGTTGTCGTAGTATATACGAAAGATTCAACCGTAAACAACTATCGATGCGGATCAATTGTTGCATTGACAGTAACGATTCAAAAGAAAAACGCACCCTTTCGGGTGCGTTTCTGGCTTTCTCTGTCTCGCTCATGCGCATAAGCTGATTAACTCATGTTACGCAAGGTAGGGGCATGAGGGGGGGTGGCGGATAAAACTTACGTTTTTCCCGTAATTTTCTTCGCCACCACTCCCTCGTGCCCGTCTTGATCTAAAGCATTGGGCAAGGACGGGCATGAGGGGGGGCGAATCAAGTCACGGGTCTTTACCAAAGGTTGATCCGCCGCCCGCCTCATGCTCCTACGCAGCTTGTCATTACTCCTGCGTAACATGAGTGATTAAGTCAGGCTTTTACTCAACGTGCAAAGTCACGGTGGCGCTTAGGATGAAGGCCTTTAGCGCCGCAATATCGATGATGGAACCATTCACCGTCAGCGTCGCCCCGACTGGCTCGACTGGTGGTTCGACCGGCTCGCCAACTGCGCCTGGTGCCAGCCCCGTGCAAACGCCGTTATGGCAGACTTGCAGCGCGTAGATCGTGACCTCGGCGTAGTCGGCCCGGCCATCGGGCAACTTGGTGACGATGCCACCGGCTTGATTGTACGCGCCTGTTTTGAAGTAACACCCGTCGAGTTTCTTGGGCTGTGTGTAGGGTACTGCGCCCCCAGGGTCCCCGCCGTTGTAGGTGTAGGTTATTTTCCCGCCGGACACCTGGAACCCGATGGTAAACTTGGTGCCTAGCGCCAGGTTGTCATCTACGAGGAAGCCGTGACTTGTGTCGCCATCGGTTAGCCAGAGTTTGCCGATGTTGCGATTGCCGCTGGTGTTGCCCTCGAATCGAAAAACGGTGACATCGTCGTCTGAATCGTGGATTTGACCCACCACAACGACGGGCTTGCTGCCAATCGGCACGGCACTGATCATCAGTTCCACCACCATCGAATGCGTGCCAGCCATTGACGACCAAGCTGCTTGTTCTTTGCCATCCTTGGTCATCTCGCGCAGCTCCGAGCGCGGATTGTTTGAGTTTTTCGTAGTAGCGCCATCGGTGCGCGCCCGGAAAATGACGCCATCCCCCGCCGCATTCAGCCGGAACCACTCACTAGAATACGTCCGCAACTCCGGCATCTTTACCGTGTCCGGTGTGGCGTTAACCTTGCTTGGTAGCGTGATGTACCAGTTGCTTGAGGCAATTACGTGCAGCGGATATTTGTCGTTTGCCGGTGGCTCGCCAGGCGGTGGTTCTACGGGCGGCGGCGGCTCGACCACCACGCCTTTTTTCGCATGTGTCCAGTCGGTGTAGCCCATACCTTTGCCAGATGATGCTGCCGTTGTGGGGTAGCTTGTACCGGCGTAGGCATTGACCAGCCACGGGATCCAGCTATCGTCACTCGCTGCCGCATTCTTGAAGACTGGACTGTTCGCCGCGACCGCGCCTGTGCCATAGAGCATATCCATCGCACGCACAATCGCATTGTCAGACTCATTGAAAGGCACCCAACCGGCACGATGCAAGATGGCCGCACAGACTACCAGCCCCTGCATACCCTACCCCATCGCCAGTCCTCAGCCAACACCCCCGACAGATTGACCGCGCCATTCCGGGCATCGGGGGCCCGCTGGGCGCGGTTGATACCGGCATTGGGTGTGCCGGCGTGCCAGTTGGTGCTATCGTACTTCATCTTGTTACCCGGTGCCGATGCGCCCACGAAGGCACGGTGGGCAGTGATGATCGTGGCCTTCCAGTCGGCGCGACCGGTGTATGCAGCCGCGGCGGCCAGTGAGGCACGCGCCATACCACCCCAGTTGTTGGCGGATTGCTCGGCTGTGCCGATGACACCAGTACCACCAGAATGGCCTTGCACCGGTGCCGTTGTGGCCTTGACCACCCAGGCGACAAAGGCGGCATCGCGGTAGCCGATGATATCGGCGGCGATGATGTATGTCTGCAAGCCGCGTGATAGCTCAAGCGCCCGCGCAAACTTCGACCCCATCGCCGACTTGAGGCCAGCAATCGTTTTCTCGCGCATGGCATTGTCCCCATTGCGCACAGCCACCAATTGCGCACAGCCACCAATTGCGCACAGCCACCAACGCCCCGGCCAGGGTCAGCACATCATGCTTGCTGTTGTTATCGGACAGATCAGCACTCCCCCAGCCGCTGTTAGCGGCACTTAGAACACTACTCCATGCAGTGCCACTTGTGGGCAGCGCGGCGATCTCTCCTGGTGAAATCCAAATTGACATACTGTTTAGTCCTTTCGTTTATCTATGAAACTGCGACGGCAGACTACATGGCGCGCTTCACACCGACCAATAGCATTTTCATTGACTATCCGGTGCTTCTGCCATGGCGATACCTATGCTTGTTGGCTGACGAAAGAAATCTCTCTAGCCAAACAGATGAAGTCTATGCGAAGGTGAACGCTCTAGTTTATCAAACGCCGGTTGTGTAGCATACGTTCCTTACCCCATACGCGTTCGGTAGTAAGGCACCTCATGATCGTATAAGATACCGTATAGAATTCCTACAAGCGTAGACATCCACGACTTGTCCACGCTTATAGGACGTTTGATTGATTTATTCAGTAGGGCAATTGTAGATTACGTTAGAACAAAGCGCCACGGAAACGTGTCATTCGCAGATCCTGCCCCATTAACCACACGCTATCCTATTCGAGAACCTTACTTTATACCGCTAATTTATCTACGGAAATCTTCCATTACCCTCTCCAAACGCCCAATTAACTTACGAACTCATTCGTTACCTGACTTGCGATGCCGATTTTCTTCTGCTATATTCCCGAAATTGTCAGAAAACTGTAATCCATTGCAGCATGTCAGCTATTGATTTACCAAAATATACCATTTTGTCCCGTTTAACGCGTTCCTTCCCTTTGCTCCTTACACCACAACCCGAGAAGAAAGGATATTCTATGTTCAATTTAACTCATTTTGTAAGCGCTTGGCGTTCACTCACCAGTACCTGGATGATCATCCTGGCAAGCGTTATGGGAACGCCTACCGATCCTGGTGCTCCCATTAACATTTACTTGCCCATCGTTGCAACGCAGAATGACAGTGGCGACACCGCAAGCGCCGCGGCGATCATGGCCCCAACCATTGGCATGTGGCTCAGCGCAGCCGAAATTGCTGCGCTACCCACCACAGGGGCGGCTTGGGATTCGCTCAAGGCGATGGCCGATCAAAGTACAGGCACGCCGACATTGCGTGACCAGGATAGCAATGTCAATCTGCGCGTGATGGCCAAGGCATTGGTTTACGCGCGTACTGGGCAAATAGCTTATCGCAATGAGGTGGCTGCTGCCCTGCAAATCATTGCCACCAATAACACAGAAAATGGGGGCCGCACACTGGCCCTCGGTCGCGAATTGGTGGCCTATATCATTGCCGCCGATTTGATCGATCTGGCACACTATGATGGGAGTTTAGATACTACATTTCGCGCCAAACTGCGTGAATTACTAACAAAACCACTGGATGGGTTAACCCTGAACAGCACACAGGAAGGACGTCCGAATAACTGGGGAACCCATGCCGGCGCGTCGCGCACAGCGATAGCGGTCTACTTGGGGGATCGCGCTGAATTGGACCGAGCCGCCGCGGTATTTCAGGGCTGGCTAGGCAATCGGGCGGCCTACACAGGCTTTTCTTATGGCGATCTTTCCTGGCAAGCGGACCCCAGCAAGCCAGTTGGCATTAATCCGCAGGGCGCAACAAAACAGGGGCATTCGATTGATGGTGCATTGCCCGATGATATGCGGCGCGGCGCTTCTTTTCAATGGCCACCCGCGTCAACCGGGTATCCTTGGGAAGGGTTACAAGGGGCCGTTGTCCAAGCCGAACTCTTGGATCGCGCGGGCTATCCAGCTTGGCAATGGGAAAACCGTGCCATCTTGCGTGCAGTACAATTTCTCTATAGCATCAACTGGCCAGCCGAGAGCGATGATACATGGCAACTTTGGTTGATCAACCAGGCCTACGCCGCCAATTTCGCCACGACTACACAAACATCGCTGGGCAAAAATATGAGCTGGACCAGTTGGACTCATGCCACAAGCGGCACGCCACCCACCAATCAACCACCCGTAGTCAATGCCAGTGCCGACACAAGCATCACCCTATCCGAGATGGCCACCTTGGATGGCACGGTGACCGACGATGGGCGACCGAACAACAGTGTCACAACGACTTGGAGCAAGCGCAGCGGGCCGGGCAACGTAACTTTTGGCAACACCAACAGTGTTGATACAACAGCAACCTTTAGCCAGGTCGGCACCTACATTCTGCGCCTGACCGCCCATGATGGGGCAGCGAGCAGCAATGACGAGGTACAGATCACCGTCAATCAGCCGCAAGCACCCACCAATCAAGCACCGGTGGTCAATGCGGGTGCCAACCAGAATGTGGCCCTCGCGGCCAGTGCCAACTTGGATGGTACGATTAGTGACGATGGCCTGCCCAATCCACCCGCCACGGTCAGCGCGACTTGGGCCAAGGTCAGCGGGCCTGGGGAGGTAACCTTTGGCAATGCCGGTGCAACTGATACGACAGCGACTTTCGCTGCCGCAGGGACATATACGCTGCGCCTGAGTGCCACGGATGGCGCAGCAACAAGCGCAGATGAGATCAATATCACTGTTTCATCGATGGTGGCCAGGCTCTTCTTCACACCAGTGGCCGATGGGTATACCAAATCATCTAGCGCCACGGCAAATTATGGTACCGATAGCGGACTACGTCTGCGCAATAGCAATGAGCCGATTTATAATAGCTACCTCAGGTTCAACGTCACAGGCGCGAACAATGCCGTGCAAAGTGCCAAGTTGCGCCTCTTTGTCATCGATGCCAGCAAGGTCGGCGGTGCGGTCTATGCCGTATCCAACAACTTCAATACTGGCGGCACGCCGTGGACGGAAAATGGTCTAACCTGGAGCAATGCCCCCGCAATCAGTGGCAATCCGCTCAGTACACTCGGCGCGGTTGCCAATAATACTTGGATAGAATTTGACGTCACAGCCGCGGTGACCGGCAATGGCACCTATAATTTTGGCCTTGTCACAACCGCTACCGACAGTGTCATTTATAGCGCAAAAGAAGGCGCAAATCCACCGCAATTGGCGATTGTTTTGAATAGCGGGACGCCGGTAAATCCGCCAGCGAATCAGCCACCAACCGTCAACGCTGGCAGCGATACGAGCATTACCTTGCCAGTGGGCGGCAATCTCGATGGCAGCGTAAGCGACGATGGTCTACCCAATGCTGGCGTAACAACCAGTTGGAGCAAGATCAGCGGGCCGGGCGATGTCACCTTTGGCAACGCCAATGCTGTTGACACAACGGCAACCTTTAGTACAGTTGGCGTCTATGTATTGCGCCTAATCGCCAGTGACGGTGCGCTGAGCACCAGTGATGATGTGCAGATCACCGTGGGTCAAACGCAGGGGGTGCTCACCCTGACACAAACCGCCGATGCGCATGTGAATATGTCGAGCCCCACGCGCAACTATGGCACAGACAAAACCTTCCGATTGCGTGCGGGGTCACCTGCCTACTATAGCTATTTGCAATTTACTGTAAACGGGCTGGGCAATGCCGTACAAAGCGCCAAAGTGCGTCTGTACGTCACCGATGAAAGTAATGAAGGCGGCGCGATCTACCGTGTGGCGGACACCTTCGTCAATACCAACACGCCGTGGGCAGAGCGCACAATCACGTTGGCCAATGCACCGGCGATCACTGGCAACCCAATTGCCACATTGGGTGCAGTGCAACGCAACACCTGGGTAGAATTTGATGTCACAGCGGCGATCACAGGTGATGGCACCTATAGCTTTGGGCTGCTGACCAACTCTACCAATAGTGTCATCTATAGTTCCAAAGAAGGGGCAAATAAACCGACATTGGTACTGACCACCAGTGGGGGCACAACGGCGAGCGTCGCCTTGGTGGAAACGCGCGTAGCTACAGAGGCCGAAGAAGCCGAATTGTCCGAAGAGGTCGAATTGTCCGACGAAGCGTTGGAACAAGCATGGCAAGCCAATAACGCCAACCGGCTCTTCCTACCCTTGGTACAAAAGCCCTAACGTCGTTCATTCATGCGCCGTGGCAAAGCGATGCATTGCCACGGCGCATATACCGCTACGCTTATTCAGGCAGCGGCTGTAGCGAAGCGCCAATGGGGCGTGGATTGGTTGGCCGCCAGGGAATTGTTGTGTAGGAAGTATAGGCAATGGCCAGGTGTGGGGTGGAAATGCGCACATGACCTTGATAGCGCGAATCCAGCACAGCCTCTAGCACGCCCGTCGTGAGCAGGGTACGCGCCACCGGCCAGCTCGGCTGGCCGGTGACAAACATTTCCTCGACATTCAAACTCAAATAGCTGAAGTGTGGGTGCGGATCTTCGGGCAGATGCACTTCACAGGCATGAATGGCATTGTCAATCCGCGCAGCATAGGCAAAGGTCTTGAGGGCGGCATCCTCAGCGGCTTCCATTAAAACTGCGCTGCGGAAGCCGTCCCGATGTTCTAGTAAAAACAGGGCCGGTCTGCGAAAAAGTGTTTCCAATTCGTCAGACGATCGCTCCTGAATTGCCATCACGCCCGCTTGGGCCAAGTCGCGCGGCCACTGCCCATTGTGCGCCGCTTGCCAGACCGCATCACCCTCGATACAAGTCACCGCGGCGACACCGCTTTCCCCGCCGACGCGTCGTTCGATCATGCATTGCAGTGTCTCCAGCGCATGAAAGCCATAACTATCCAACCCCGCATAGGCAATAGAGAGCGCTTCCTGAATGGGCGTTTCGCGCGCATGCTCCAGCCAGGGACTGCGCCAGCCCACTGGCAGCGAAGAGCCCGCCATGAACGGCGCGCCCAGTTGCGCCGCCCGATCAAACATCCACTTGGCATCGTGCCAGTTATAGGAGAGATGTTTGTCGTTAAAGACCGGCACAACCCGTCCACTGGTAGCAAAGATGCCACAAATTTGTTCCATAAAGGGCTTGCGTGGGTAGAGATGCTGCTCCTTCTCATTCCAGGCATAATCGCCATGTTCGCCGATCAGCAGCACGCCATCGACGGCCAGTTGCTCCCCACCCAAGGTCAGCGCCTGGGCAATGCTGGGGTAGATGGGAATGTTGAACTGAGCAGCATAGCCGCGGCTGAGATCGCTGTCGGGAAACTGATCGACATACAGGGAAGCGATCTGCACGCGCGCCGGCAGCAATCCACTATCCGTGGGGAAGCCTTTGAGAAATTTGGTAACGATTACATCGGCATGGGAAAAACGGCGGTATTCGGTGATAATGGCAGCAATCTTAATGGACTTGGTAGCGGATTCCATGATTAGGCCTGCATTTCCTCTGATTTCCCTGAGCGCGCCACCTGTTCTGTTGCGTAGCGAACAAGTGCTAAGCGCGCCAAAGGCTGGCTAGGTTGAAAAAGTAAGAACGCCATGAAATCCTAGGCTACACGCCCAACTTTGTCAATTGTGACTGGCTATTGGTAGAATGAGGAAAACAGATTCAAGGCAATCAGGGGGCACTTGTCATGGCAGATTTATACAGCACATTTGCGCAAGCGGTAAAGCAGGGTCGATTGGTGGGGCTAGCCACGATCATTGCGGGACCGGGGATTGGGCAGAAGTTATTGATTTGGCCCAACGGTGATACAGCGGGTGAGTTCGGCACAGCGCAACTTACCCAACAGGTGGTTAGGCGCGCCCAGGGTGCATTCGCCGCCCAACAAACCGAACGCTTCACGCTTGTCACTCCCGCAGGCGACGTCGAGGTTTTTCTCGAAATTCATGCTGCGCTGCCCAAGTTGATTATCGTTGGCGCCGTGCATATTGCCATCGCCTTGACAACCTTTGGCAAAGCGCTCGGCTTTCGCACCATTGTGCTCGATGCCCGATCGGCCTTTGCCACGCCAGAGCGCTTTGGCCATGCCGATGAATTGCGCATCCAATGGCCAGCCGACGCCCTGCCCGAAATTGGGCTCGACGAATCGACCTATATCGTTGTCCTCACCCATGACGAAAAGATCGACAATCCAGCATTGGCGGTCGCGCTCAGGAGTCCAGCCCGCTACGTAGGCGCGCTGGGATCGAAGAAGACCCATGCGCGCCGTGTGGCTGCGCTACAGGAAGCAGGGGTGACAGCAGCAGAAATTGCGCGCATTCGGGCGCCCATTGGCATCAGTATCGGTGCCCGTCGTCCCGAGGAAATTGCCGTATCCATCATCGCAGAGATTGTAGCGGTCATGAATGGTGGCTAGGGCTAGCGGAGCGTAGATACCCTATCCGTTTTGCCCTATCCGTTTTGATCGTCATGAAGACGTTAGTTTTCCTCTGCGCCAGACAAAGACTAACGTCTTCACAATGATTGTACTACTCTTCCCCACGCACAATCTGTACTTTGACGCGTGTCAATAAAGCAGCCAAGGCACCCAAGGCGGCCAGCACGGGCGCAATCAAGGTGACGACACCACCAACGGCCACGCCAGCAGTCAGGGGAATTTCCACCAACACCTTATCCTCGGCATTGCGAATAATTAACCGGCGCACTTTGCCTTCAGCAATCAGATCCTTCAAGCGTTCAACCAATTGACTCCCGGCAATCTCAATCTCCTCAATCCAAGTATGTTCTGGCACAGGCGGTGTGCTCTCAGTCTGGGAGACTGTTTCAACCGATTGGCTATCAATTGATTGAACTTCAACGACGACGGGTGTTGGTACTTCTTCTGTTGTTGACATTTTTCATCCCCTTTAATTTTATGATTTATAGGCGTATTGCAAGTTATACCGACGAGCGCCAGAAAGGTACACTTTTTACAGTGTAATGGGGTACTTTCTGTGCTGCTCGTGAGTATAACCCAGAAGTGATTCATTGAAGTTTCTTGGGTGGCTAGGGAGCCGTTGTTCCCTGTACAGATAGGTAGGCGACCACGGCGTCAATCTCTTCGGCGGTCAGAATATCACCCAAATTTTGCACCATCAGATTCGGTAGGCAGGGGCCGGTAGGACATGTTGGCGCAATCACAGCGTTGGGCTCCAGCAGGGATTGGCGAATATATTCTTCGCTGCTCAAACCTGCGACGCGCGTAGCACCATCGACACCAATGTTCGTCAAGTTGGGGCCAATCATGCCGACCGCATTGGCAACGCCAGGAATCACATGGCAGCCGATACAACCCGCTTTAACAAAAACAGCCGCCAATTCGGCAGGGGCTTCGGTGGAGCCAGTTGCTTTCGTAGGGCTAACGGCACCGGTTGTCGTCAGTTCAGCGGTTGATGTCACTTCAGTGCTTGTCGTCACTACAACACTTGTGGTTAGCGCCGGCGCGGCTTCCGAGATTGTTGTGGTGGCCGTAAGATCGGTGGTCGTGGTCGTGGTTTGGGTTACCGTCAAGTCGGTGCTTGTGGTTAGCAGAGCGGTTTCGGTTATATCCGTTGTTGTGGTAATGGCCGTGGCGGTCTCTGTTGTTGCCCCAGTCGCAGTGAGAGCAATCGTCGCGGTCACACCGGCAGTATCCGTGATATCGGTTGTGCCGGTAATCTCTTCGGTTGCTCCTGTGTCCCCATCCAAAACTTCGGTCAACGTCAGTGGACGCCCGGCGACTCTAGCCTGTTCCGCAAAGTCAGTCGAGCCTTGCCGATAGTAGCCAACAGCCGCATTAATAATCACAATCAAGATCACAAGTCCAAGTAAGGAACCCAAAATTTCCCAAGTGGAACGATTTGCGCGCATAGCAGAAATCCTATCAAATTACTAATGTTTTAAAAGTAAGCGTCAATTTTGAAATTGTACTTATTTCCCACAGTTTTATTTCACTCAGCTCGTTTCGGCAACAAGGCCAAATCCGCTCAAAAAAGGTGGCAGGATAGTCGCCAGGTAACTAACGACCATCCCTGTTACTATAAAGCAAAAGTTGGGAACGTGCAAGCAAATCACCTCATTGATGAGGTGATTTGCGAGATGATTGACGAGATGATTGGCGAAGTGATTGGCGGGGGGGTATGCACAATTTACGGCAGGCTTTTATCGTGCTTGGTCAACACTTCCGCACCATTGGCGGTTACCAACATGGCGTCCTCCAGCCGAGCGCCAAATTGACCGGGGAAGTAGGCACCAGGTTCTAACAGAATCACCATGCCCGCTTCGAGAGCAATGTCATTATAGGGGACAATGCGCGGCTCCTCGTGCCCGGTCACGCCGACGCCGTGGCCGGTATGATGCGGATAGACGGCATAGCCGGCCTTTTGCATAAATTGGCGCACCCCCTGATCCAGATCTTTGGCGACAATCCCTGGCCGCACCAGTGAGATGGCAAAGGTCAGCGCCTCGGCACACGTTTTATGCAGCTTTACTTGTTCGGCGGTCGGCTCGCCGGCATAGTAGGTCATGCAACTGTCACTCCAATAGCCGTGGGCCAGGGTGCTCAAATCGACAATCACATTATCGTGCTCGCGAATTGCCAGATCTTCCGGCCAGCCGCCAATGTTATTCTGGCGATAGCCAACCACACAGTCATTGCCCAGCGGCACGCGCCGACCAGCAGCCTGTTGTACAGCAGCATGAATTTCGGTCCACACGTCGATCTCGCGCTTGCCAGCCTGCACAGCCTTGCGCGCCGCCACATGGCCCACATCAGTCAGGGCAAAGTTTTCGCGTAATTTCTGGAGCTCTTGCGCGGTCTTGATCATACGCAGTGGCACCAACCAGCCATCAATGGGCATGATCGCGGCACGCGTGGGCAGGGCGCTGTCCAGCAACTGTTGGAGCAGGAGCGTTGTCTCTTGCACCTCGACCCCTACTATCCCTTGCGCTTGACTACGCCGGAACAAGGGTGCCAGGGTTTCGTGCAAGCGATCACCGCTGGCAATCGCTTGTTGAATGGTATAGCCCATATAGGTGATAACATCACAATCGGTTGCGGCTTGGAGATCAGCCACCAAGCCTTGCTGTCCATCCAACACCACCAGGGTGTAGTGACCTGCCTCATACCAAACCAATGCTGGCGCGCCCAAGAAAAGATTGGGCAATTGCACAGGTGGCGCAAAGCCGGTGAGCCACTTGACGCTGTTGAGACTGGTAAAGAGGGCCCGTTGGATCCCTTTGCTGGCGAGCAGATCGTGTGTCCGTTGACGTTGTTCTTGATGCATCATGCTTTCTCCATAAAAATGTTGGTCGGGTAATCTATTTCTATCCAGCGCGCATCATTCAGCGTATAGAGGGCAGCCTTTGGCGCAAAGGCTAGTAGATCCCGGCGTAAATAAGGTACCCTATTTTTACCATGATGTACACGAGTAACGTGCCTTATTAACTGCCGTGGTATCTACGCCCAACTGTACTAGCATCTTCTAGCTGATTGAGGGGACGCACAATTGAGCGTTCTGGCGCGAGCATCTGGGCGATGGCCGCAATATCGGCTGGCGTCGTCCGGCAACAGCCACCGATCAAGCGCGCACCGGCGGCAACCCAGCACAAGGTAGCGGCGGCAAAGTCATCGACAGCGCTGTCGGGTAGCCAACAGTGGGCCATTGCATCCCACCGTTCACCGCGATTCGGATAGGCCAGCAGCGGTTTTGTGGTCACTTGGGCCGCCTGGTGCAGCAGCGCTTCAACATGGCGCGGGGCAGTGCAATTCACACCGACCGCGACGATTTGCGCGCTTTGGTTGGCCAGCGTCACACAGTCGGCAAAGCGCTCACCGTGGCACACATGATCATCATCACAGCAACTGAAACTGAGCCAAGCGGCCATGTGGGGAAATTCTGCCAACAGACGCACCAATGCCTCGCCTTCGACCAATGCGGGAATCGTCTCGCAGGCCAGCAGATCGGCGCCACTCGCGGCCAGTACCGCCAACCGCGGGCGATGCCAATCGATAAGCTGTTCAACGGTCAACCCATAATCACCGCGATATTCAGAGCCATCATGCAAAAAGGCCCCATAGGGACCAATCGAGGCGGCGACCAGCGGCATCAGAGGGGGCGCGTGTTGGGTGAGAAAGTGGTCGCGCGCTTCGACCGCAAGCGTCACACTTAGGCGCATGAGCTTCGCCGCGGCGGCATGGGATACCCCCCGCGCCGCCAGACCGGCAAAGCTAGCCTGATAGCTGGCAGTCGTGGCGACCTGGGCACCTGCCACAAAATAGTCATAATGTACTTGCCGGATTAACGCTGGTTGGTGCAGCAGAATTTTGGCCGACCAGAGTGGATCGTTGAGATCGGCACCACGGCGTTCCAATTCGGTGGACAGCGCACCATCTAGGATAACGATGCCAGCCTGATCAAGCAAGGGTTGCAAAGGGTTCATAGTTTACAAAAGGGTAAGCAAAAAGGCGACACCAAAGCTGCCGAGCAAGATCAGGGCAAAATGTGTACACTGTTTGAACAAACGCCGCTCGTCAACACTCTCGCGCAATTGGTATTCAATATAATAAATCGCCATCAGCCAAAGCGAGCCCCAGCCGATCACCGATAGCTTGCTGACGCCGACCAATGTGCTGCTGCTCCAGCCGGGCGGGCGCAGGGTAGGGTTCGCGATCAGCAATGCCCCTAGGTAAAGTGTGGTGACATGCGCTTGCCAGGCCACAAGCGCAGCCAGGAGTGTGAGCAATCCCCAACCAGCCAGATAGCCTAGCCAAACCCATCGATTTCGTCGTGCCACCATTGCCTACGGCTCCCATTGTCTATACAACGGACATTATCGGGAATAAACAGTAGGGGCTAGATATCTTATTCCTGATAATGTCTAATTACTACAATCATCCTACGCCGACTGATCACATTATCTGACTTTTCGGGAAACAATCATAAGGATTTGACGTTACTTTACTATGATCATTATGGTCATTATATCGCGAAAACAATATTTCCCCATAGCGGCTATAGGTGGAAAATCATGCAACAACATACCTTACACAGCGCAATCAAGCGCAGGAAAGATTATGAATTTTACGACAAATTACGTATACTGGGTAGGTCAATCTTCCATAATTCTACTTACCCTAGTACAGTTGGGCGTAGATACCACGGCAGTTAATCAGGCACGTTACTCGTGTACATCATGGTAAAAATAGGGTACCTTATTTACGCCGGGATCTACTAGCCAAGGCAATGCGAGGAATTTATCCATGCGCAGTTTGGAGTCATATACAATTATTGGACTGATTTCGTCATTGTATGCGATCGGCCTCAATACCCCCATGGGCAAAAAATTCACCGATCAGTACACATGGGCCACGGTTAGCATCGGCACCGGAATGGTCCTAGCCATTTTGCGGCTTGTCATTCCCAAAGAGTACTGGTACAAACTGGCAACCGCCTTTATTGTCGCCGGAGGGCCTTTGATCTTTCGCAGTCTCTATAATAAAACCGTGCGCGAACTGCAACACAATAAAGCATCTTTTTAGACCCATAGTCCTCGATAGGAAAAACCTTCGAAAGGTACTATACACCCAACATGAATATCGTTCAGCACGCTCGCTTGCGGCTCTGTTCGGTTAGCAAATTGCTGCTGGTCATCACACTTGCTTGTTTTGCGCTCGCTTTGCCCATGCCGGCCAATGCGGTTGTCCCATTGGCGTGTGAAGATGGTCTGCAAAGTAGCGGCGCAGTCTATCGCATCTGTATGCCAGAAACGTGGAACAATCGGCTGATCGTCTACGCGCATGGCTATGTGGCACCCAATCGCCCTGTAGGCATTCCCGAAGATCAAATGCGCCTGCCCGGCAGTGCCTTTACGGTTGATCAGTTGGTGACAGGCCAGGGCTATGCATTTGCAACCAGCAGCTATAGTACCAACGGGCTGGCGATTCAGCCGGGCATACCCGATCTGTTAGATGTGGTGACGATCTTTACCGCGCAAAAAGGCACACCCGAAAAGGTGATGCTCGTTGGGGTTTCCGAAGGTGGTGCCATGACGGTCTTGGCGGTTGAGCAACACCCAGAAATCTTTGATGGGGGCCTTGCTATGTGTGGACCCTATGGCAGTTTCCGCAATCAGATCAACTATTTTGGGGATTTCCGCGTCCTCTTTGATTATTTCTTGCCAGGCGTCATGCCGGTCAGCGCCATTGATGTACCAGCCGAGTTGCTAGACACATGGGAAACGGCCTACTATACAGACACAGTCCAGCCAGTGCTCACGGACGCGGCCAACACGGCCAAAGTGGATGAATTATTGGCGACTGCGGGCGTACCGTTTGATCAAAATGATGCCACAACCAAAGTGGCAAGCATCAAGGATCTGCTTTGGTATAACGTTTTTGCCACCAACGATGCGCGTGCCAAGCTGGGTGGCCAACCTTTCGACAATCTCAGCCGAGTCTATACGGGGGCCAACGATAGCGCAACGCTCAATCAACAGGCCGCGCGCTTTACAGCGGATCAACCGGCCCTCGCTGCGCTTGCCAGTGGCTACGAAACAACTGGTCACTTAAGCCGACCGCTGATCACACTCCACACTACGGGCGATCCGATTGTGCCCTACTGGCAAGCCACTCAATATCGGGGTAAAACCATTGTCGCAGACAACATGGCGCTCCACGAAAATATTGCCGTAGAAGCCTATGGGCATTGCCGCTTTTCCACCTTTGCTGTGCTCAATGCCTTTGCCCGTCTGGTGACCTTGGTCGATACGCCCCCCACCTACCAGCCGGTACAACGCATCTATTTGCCAGTGATTACCACGGGTAATTGAAGACCTGTTAGCAAGTAGCAAGCGGATTGGGCAGGCGCATCGTGGCATAGTAGATAGCATTTGAATCGATGTCGATGTTGCCTGGCCAACACAGCGCGCCGTGCTGTGAAATCGTGACTTGGCGGAAAAAGAGTGGATCAGCCAGGGGAGCCAACACACCCCAAAACCCAATAAATTCTTTAACGTCTAGCTCACCGCTTGCCCCATTGCTGAAGCGAAGATGCAATCGGTAGCCATCCAGGGGGGATAACGCTCGTAATGCGAATATACTCAAGTGGTGCTACATAGATTTCAGCGTCACGTACTTTGTCATGTACTTTTGTATGTGACATCAGTCGATCCTTTCTGGTTGTTGGTGGTTGACAGCGGCGGCAAAGCCTTGCAGGAGCTTTTCCCGATAATTGGCAATTACCCGCTCTGCGCCAGACGCAAGTCGCTTCCGGTCAGTTGCCCTTTCAACAACTCGCCGGTCTCAATCGCCAGTGATGCTTCCCGGCCGCGCGCATACACATGCACATGCGGCAACAAATGGCCAGGTGTAAAGTTCAGATAAAGCTGCAACCCATCACGGTCATAAACACAAGGCATAATTGTCTCGATGCTACTATGGTTTCTCCTGCATGTCAAGCATAAAATTTCGCTTTATCGTGACATTGGTATCCACAAGCGCACAGCGTCGGTACCTCCTGCTTGCTGACCGTTCAGCGTGCTCGCGACGATTTTGACGCTTGGTTGCCCTGGCCCTGTGGCGACTTCAAGTTGTGGGGGCAAAGCGCTTGCACCAAAGGTAACATCATCAATGTACCAGCTACTGACGGGTGACAAGTTTGTCGCCGAGTTTGTCTCGGCACGGATTTGCAGATCAACAGTCTGGCCGATATATG
>DAOTTR010000390.1:0-3262 GCA_034437715.1 Caldilineaceae bacterium | reverse complement strand
GTCGCGCGGATTTTGTAGCCAAAGAGATCGCTGACTTTGCGTAACATCTTTTCTCCTTTCACTAACCCAACCACAGCTTAGAATCGGCGGCTGCTATAGAAAACAGGCTAAAACCTTGTTACCTGCTGACCACCGGATCGAACCTGCCGCAGCAGGTTTCCCATATCAAGCGTCGGTTTTAACCGATGATAGCCACATCGATAGTGTAGCAAGCGCAATCCAAATTAACCATAGGGAAAGATATAGGTGTCCGTCCCAAATAAGGGTATAGAAATGAGCCGTGGGCAGCTTGCAATTAACCAGGTTTGTCCCCCTCAGGCTCATCCAATGATCCGATTCGGATCGCGCAGATATTTGTCGAGGATGCCGTCGCCCATCATATAGCTATGCGCGAGCAGATGACCGGTAGGATTCATGCCCGGGTTTTGTGGATAGAGTGCGGCCCCGGTCACAAAGACATTCGGCGTATCCCAGACCTGGCCATATTTGTTGGTAACCGAATTGCTCGGATCCGATCCCATAATGGCGCCACCGGTACAGTGAGTGCTCTGATAGGTATAACTGTTATAGGGTTCCAGTTCTGGCGTAGCCGTCATGCGCGTCGGTCCCATCTGCGTCATTATCTCGCGACAGCGAGCGGCGATAAAGCGATACAATTTATAATCGTTCGGGTGAAAATCAAAGGTGACGCGTAGGAGCGGCAAACCATACACATCCTTGTAAGTGGGGTCAAGGTCCAGAAATTGATCTTCATAGGGCAAACTTTCACCTTGAATACTAATGGGCACATAACTGTCCCAATTTTGGCGCAAATTTTCTTTCCAGGCTTGCCCCCATTCGCTGCCCGTACCCGCCAGGCTGCTCACCTCGGTAGCCACGGGCGGACGTTTGCGTTGCCCTTGGTTGCCACTGTCGTCCTCATCGCCATTGCTACCACTGGTTGCCGTGTTCATCACGGGCAGGCTAAGCGTAGAAGTCAACGGCTGGCGTTCGCCCCCACCACAGGCAATCGAGGCGCCACCGATAAAGTCGAGCTCACTGTGGTCAAAGTTATCGGCGTTAAAGTCGTGGATCACATCTTGCAAACAGCTATTGCCCATATACAAATTAAAGCGCCGGCCTGCAAAGACGCCCGTGACCACGCTTTTGTCAAGCTGATAGGTGTAATTCTTGCCCACCATGCCGCGGCTGTTGCCAATCCCGTCGGGGTGAGCGCTGTCACGCGAGACGAGTAGCAGGCGTACATTCTCTAGTGTATAGGCGGAGAGAATCACAATATCGGCGGGCTGAAAATGTTCCTCGCCGGTCAGTTGATCCAGATAAGTCACGCCAGTGGCCAACCCATCGGGACCCGTGTTAACGCGCAGGACTTTGCTGTTGGTGCGAATCGCATAGCGTCCGGTTGACATCGCCACCGGCATGTGAATATTATTGGCGCTGGCCTTGGCATCCACTTCGCAGCCATAGCGGGTGCAAAAACCGCAATAGAGACAACCGGAGCGCGGCTGAAGGGCAAGGCCCTGATAGGCTTCGGAGAGAATGGCAGCAGGCTGGCGGAAGGGATGGTGGCCCAGCGCGGCGCAGGCTTCCGTAAACATGCGCGCGGGAATACTGGCCACCAAGGGTGGCAACGGATAGGGCTTGCTGCGCACACCTTCAAAAGGGTTGCCACCGGTCAGGATTTCGCCGTTCACATTGCCGGCGTTGCCAGTGATACCAATATCGTACTCCATTTGCGTGTAATAAGGCTCCAACTCTGCATACATCAACGGCCAATCGCGAATCCGATTGCCCTCCGGCAGCTTTTCCTCCCCATAACGCTCAATATGATGTGTACGATATTGATAATCGGTGGGATAGAAACGCCAGGTTTGGGCCGCCCAATGGATGCCGGCGCCGCCAATGCCCTGGCCGGGATGAAATGAACCGTATTGGCGGATTGGCAGTGAGGGCAGGCGCGGGTTGGGCCGCCAGGTCCACGTCTCTTTGCTCAGGTTGACCATCATCGCTTTGCGGATCATATAGCGCAGTGTGTCGTGGTTGTGTTCAAAGTCGGGCGTGGCCCAGCGCGCCGGCCCCTGCTCAATCGAAACAACATTAAGCCCGGCGGCGGTCAACTTCCAGGCCAGGATGCCAGCTGTCCAGCCAGCGCCGACGGTGACCACATCTACTTTCTTCAATACAGCCATAGCCGTTCTCCCCTTATAGATAAAACCCTTAAAAGTCGCCTATCTGCATGGCGGGCGCTCAGACAGCATTTGTGCAACTTTTAGCTGATTTGTCTATGCGCTTACTCTTCTCGATTTTCTTTGGAACCGCTGACCGGCAAGACCACATTGGGGCCAACCGGTTCTCCAGGATGAAAGTGGGGCATATCGGTGATGCCCCATACTTCGCGGGCCAGACCGCTGCCCTCGGTTATCACATCCTGCGGCGTGTAGGCCCGTTGCGCGCCGGGATAGCCGATTAAGCGCCAGCCGACCAGGTTGCGATTGCCGCCGTAGACGGGATCGCTAAACATGCCTTCACCTGTATAGCGGCGCAGCGTATGAAAGAATGATTCGGGCGACAATGGTTCAAAACCAGTGGCTTCGTTGTTAAGCAGATCAGTGATGATCTGATCCTGGTCTGCTTCGCTAAGGGCTAATAGACCCTGGCCAAACTTCGTACGTGCATAGCGCTCGACCGCGGCCATCCCCAGGCGAAAAACATCGCGTGGGGTCAAGATCGATTGGTACCCATAGCGTTCCATCTCAGCTTCTGGCACCCAGATCACCTGAAATGCCCCATTTTCAGCGGGCGGCTCATCGCCTTGATAGGGTTCGGCGTAAGGCGTTTGGCGGTAGACTGGTTCAGGCATTCCCTCCTGATAGGCAAGCAGGTTGTCAATGTAGTAGACGACGCCCGCCTCGCGTGCGCCTGGATCCTCCGGTGTGCCGGGCATGATGCGGGCCGTAAGCGCCTCCACCATCTGCGCCTCCTGCGGCGTAAAAAACTTGAGCACGCCGATAGGTGGCGGTTCAGTAGGGGTATAGGGCACTGCTGGGTATTGCTGGGCAATCGAAATTTTAGAAACAGTCGCGTTCGGTAAGGTGTGATCAGGTTCAGGCGCACCACATCTGGCACTAGCCAGGCCGATCGCGCCTACGGCAGCCACGCCGGAAGCCTTTAGAAAATTGCGCCGGGATAAGATTGGTAATTCGTCTTTGCCAGATAACTGGTTGCCAGTTTTGCCCCCAGCCGGCGTGGGCGCGACTTGTCT
>DAOTTR010000389.1:0-18643 GCA_034437715.1 Caldilineaceae bacterium | reverse complement strand
TGCTTTTCATTGCTGCGATTATCGTTTCGAACATTCTTTGCCTCCTGCTTCTTTTTTCTCTGAATGTTCGCCTTTCAGTCTGTATTCTTGATTCCTATCTCGAATTTATAATTGCTGTACCCATCCAATCATGCTTGACACAGTAGCCTTCCAGGAACTAACCTTTACCTACAAGTTGACAGTAGGCAAGGCGTGCCGGGGACGGCCCAGCAGCCTGACGGCACTACGCTCTGTTTTTGGGCCGTCCCCAGCACGCACGCCCTCCCTGGTACTCAAAGATGTGGGTAAAGGGTAGCCTTCCAGGAAGGGGAGCAACTTCGCACTGTTTCGCTAGGTGTGATTGGCATTCTGCTGGTTCTGCGCTATGATAGGCGCGGCAGCTTGTGTGGCTGCATTGACCTATCGATGTGCAACTGCAAGGAACACCCGCATGACACAACCCTTTCGCCTTGGCTTTCTGACCCACCTGGAAGGTACGGATGCGCCGCGCCGCATCTACCAAGAGACACTGGAACTCTTTGTCGCCGCCGATCAATTGGGGTTTGATGTCGTGTGGGTGGCACAGCATCATTTCAAGGAGCGTGCCGGTTGCTTGCCCTCACCTTTTCCCTTTCTGGCTGCGGCTGCCGAGCGCACCCGTGGTCTGCACCTGGGCACGTCGATTGTGGTGCTGCCGCTGGAACATCCTTTGCGTGTGGCCGAAGACGCGGCGGTGGTCGATACACTCAGCGACGGACGGCTAGAGTTGGGTGTGGGCAGCGGCGGCGATCCGGCAGAGTTCCAGACATTTGGGGTAGACAAAGCACAACGCCATGTTCTCACGACGGATGGGCTCAAAAGCTTGCAACAAGCGCTGCGCGGCGAACCCTTGGGTCCCAGCCAACAACGCTTACAACCGCCCGCACCGACCTTGATCGACCGCCTGTGGCAAAGTGGGTTGAGCGCACGTGGCGCGGCCTATGTCGGCCAACAAGGAGTTGGGCTGATGCTCAGTCGCGCCGCCTGGGGACAGGATGAGCCGACCGATCAAGTCCAACTGCCAGTGGCCCAAGCGTATCTGGAAAACTGGACGGGCGCGCCTGCACAGCCGCGTTTGGGCCTTTCGCGCGGTGTCTATCCCGCCAGCGACCGCGCCACCGCCTTGAACGAGTTGCGCGCCGGCGTTATGCAATCGGCGGAGGCCATGACCAAACAGGGCAATTTGCCGCCAGGGCGCACGCTGGAAGAATATTGCGCGCGCATGCACATTGCCTATGGTCACCCCGATGAGGTCGCAGCCACCCTCGCCGCCGATCTGGTCTTGCCCTATACGACCGATCTGATCCTGCAACTGAATCCCGTCAAACCACCGCTGGCCCAATCGATCCGTATGCTCGAACAGATCGCCACCCAGATCGCGCCGACACTTGGTTGGCAACCCAATCGATAATTTTTCCAACAAACAATTTCACCCCAAACCAGCGCATCTAGTGAGAATTCATGCATATTTTTGCGCTATCGCGCTATATTCTATATAGCAGATAAATTCGATACCCTGCCAGAAAGGGGTTGATACGCTATCTACCGCTCTCTACACGCCAAACGATTGAAAGGAACCGACTATGTCTGTGACTAAAGAACGCTTTGAACAAGGCATCACCTATGATGCCTACAAAGCGCAGATGACCCGCAACGAAGAGCGTTTTCTAACCACCGAGCAAACCGTTGAATTTGACCCAACGGATCTGGCGTTTTTCAAACAACTGCCCGCACCGATCTATGTCCTAGCCATCGCTGAAGATTGGTGTGGCGATGTGATCAACAATTTGCCGGTGCTGGGCAAGTTGGCCGAACAGAGCGAAAATCTCAAGCTGCGCGTCTTTCTGCGCGACCAAAATCTCGACATCATGGATCAATATCTCAAAGAGGGACAATTTCGCTCGATTCCGGTCTTTGTGTTGTTCGATGCCAATTTCCACGAACTCGGTCACTGGATCGAGCGCCCGGCCAGCATGACCAAGTTGCAAGCCGCGATGCGTGACAACCTCTTTACGACCGATCCAATTCTCAAGGAAATTGCGCCGGACACGCCGATGGGCCAAATGTCCGAGGAAGCCCGCGAGCGCATCAGCAAAGCGTATAGCACATTCCGCCAAGAGACGCGCGCCTTGTCCGACAAGGAAGTTGTGCGCGATCTGTGTGCGATTGTGGAGCACAGCGCGGTACAAGCCGCCGCAGCGCCTGCCCCAACAGCCACCGATTCACTGGCGATTCCGGTCAATGGCACAGTGCCGACGCGCCAGAGTCAAGTGAAGGTCAGCATCACCTATTGCGCGGCCTGTGGCTATGAACCACAAACGCTAGAATTGACCGGCATGTTGATGCGCACCTTTGTGCAAGAGCTTTCGGCCATCGAATTGATTCCCTGGCATGATGGCGCGTTTGATGTGGTAATCAACGGCGATTTGGTCCACTCCATGTATCGCGACGGTGGCTTTCCGGCCAATGAAATCATTCTGAGCGCAGTGCGCGAGCGGCTGGCATAATTTGCGCCAGCCCACCAGTAGAAAGGAAAGAGGCATGGCACACACAGCTACATCCTCACCAGAGACAACAGCGAACGACGTTATCAACACCCTGGCTGGCATTGCGCCGGACTCGGCATTGGCAGCGATACGCGCGCTGCGGCCCGACGTGGTACGTCACACCCAGGGCAGCTATGACGCGCTGCTCGCGCCTGCAGAACCCGTTGGGTTGACGTTGGCCGAACGCGCCAAGGTAGCCCTACGCGTGGCACGGCTCGAAGGCAACGCCACCCTGGCCGATCACTATCGCCACCAGTTGACCCAATTGGGCGTGCATGGCGAGACCATTGCTGGCGTTGAGCAATTTCCCGCCGGCCCGACCCTAGAACCGCGTGTAGCGGCGATCTTGCACCATGTGGATCGCCTGACCAACGAGCCAGGTTCAGCCACACAAGCCCACTTGGCCGCCTTACAGGCTCATGGCTTGTGTGTGCGCGAGATCGTGACCCTGTCGCAGTTGATTGCATTTTTAAGCTATCAGGTGCGGCTCTTGGTTACTGTCACTGCGCTGGGAGAGGAAAACCCATGACGACAAAACTGAAATTCACCGCCGAGCCAGTCGATTGGGTAGCCTGGCTTGATACACTCGATCTGGCCGATGCCACGCCAGAACAGATTGCGGTACTCGAGGAAAGCACACCCACCGCCAAGACATCGCCCTATTATCTGCTGTTGGTGCAAGATGTCGATGTATTGCGCGAGCGGTCCAAGCTCTATAATGCCATTATGTATGGACCCCGTGGGCTGCCGCGGGCGGAGCGCGAGCTTGGCGCAGTGGCCACGTCGCGCGTCAATGGCTGTGTCTACTGTGCCTCGGTACACGTCCAACGCTTTATTCAGCTTACCAAACAACCGGAATTGATGCAGCATTTGCTGGATGAAGGGGTCGATACACCGCTTGAACCGCGTTACCGTGCGATTGTAGACTATGCCGTCAAATTAACGCGCACGCCCAACACCATTACCAAGGCCGATTTGGAACCACTACGCCAGATCGGCTTGACGGATGCAGAGATTCTAGATCTGGCGCAAGCGGTCGCCATGTTTGCCTGGGCCAATCGGCTTATGCAAACCCTGGGCGAGCCAGCCTTGCCAACAAAGTAAAGAACACAATCGACCGGGCGCGTTTATGGGACGTGACCGGTCGGTTGCTATTCCTCGATCATGTTATAGGGCGCAACAAAGCCAGGAATCGCGATCAACATGGCGAAGCAATTTTCAAAGCAATGACCCAGGGTATGGTCAGGTGTAGCCGGTGTCACCACAATCGAGCCGGGCCGCACCGCAATCTTCGTGGTATCGCTTGGATCGGCGGCGGGGCGATTGTAGACGAGGAGATGGCCCTCATCCTCCCCCGCAACATCCGGCAGGCCATAGATGGCACGCGGCAAGACAATCGCCGTCTCCGAATGATTGACCACAATTCGCTCATCCAGGGCAACCGGGCCGTGATAATGGCGAATGGGTGTGGGCCGGCGGTCGCTGCGCATGTCCAACGTATGCTCATTCACGCGATTAACCCCGCGGCGATCCACGGCATCAGCGGCAGGCCGTTGGGGCGGGATCGCTTCGCGACGAAACGCGCCCGGATAGGCGGCACAACCACCTGAATGATCGCGCAGATGGCGCAGAAAGGCGGCGCGCGGCGCACAGTAATCGGTTTCCTCAACCAGCACATCAAAATAGACACCGCGGCCCGTTAGCGTTACCGGCACGGTGGTCGCCGTTACAACATCGCCAGGCCAGAGAGTTTCATGATGATGCGCGGTGACTTCGGCTAGTCCCTCTGCTAGCGCACGGTAGGGTCCATCGGCACTGGCTCCCCGCACGTGATCGCCAGCGTGCAGCAGAACATGCGCCGCAGTTGTTACAATGAAAAACCGATAGAGCACGCGCCCTGGCGGCGCGACCATCCGCACCTCGCCAGACCAGCGGCCCACGGCAAAATCATAGGCAGGACCGTGCAGCGCCCGCAGCGCGTTCAGCAGCGCCTTGAGCGCGTCGGTGTCATCGATATGGGCGACAGGAATTGTTAGGGGTGCGATGGTTGACATGCGTTTCTTCTTTCTACAGTTCCAACCAGGTTTGAATGTTATGCCATCTCGGCCTGTGCCCGTTGACGTGCCAGCGCGGGAATAAACAAAAGCGTGCTCAGGGTCAACAGGGCGGCAACCAGATAGAGCGCCGTCAACCCCGAGAGATCGAGCGCCGCGCCCAAGATCCACGCGCCGCCGCCGATGCCCAGGTCAAAGCCAAAATAGAAGCAAGCCACGGCCCACCCGGGACGGCTGGGCAACATGGTCACATGATGGGCGATTAGCATGGGGTGAAAAAAGCCACCACCCGCGGCAATCAGCGCTGCCGCCAGGATGAGCATGGGCAAACTAAAGCCATACGCCGCGATCACAAGTCCCGCCGCCATAATCAACGCTGCGGCAGCTAACACGCGGCCAAAGCCCAAGCGATCCAGATAGCGCCCAAAGAGGAGGCGGGTGGCGATAATGCTCAGGCCATAGGTTGCAAAGACGGCAGCCGAGGAAATCGAACGGCGTTCCAGCAGAATTGTAAAATATTGAAAATAAGCCCCAAAGCCCGCGCCAAAGAGTGCCGACACCCAGATCGACAGCCACAGTTGCCGCGGAAAGCGCCAAAATTCGGCAAGCGAGAGAGGCGACTGGTTCTCTGGGCTGGCTCGATAGGACAAAGCCCGCGTCATCAGTCCTGCGCCAGCGGCCATCCCCCCCGCCAGCCAGAAAGCAGCCAGCAGGCCAATCCAGGGCAAAATCGTATCCATAGCCCCAGGCGTCATGGTCATGGCAAAGTTGGCGGCCAGACCAAAATAGGCGATCTTTTGGCTGCGCTCGGCTGGTGTGGCCAGTTGCCCCACCAGCGCATTGCCTGCCGTGGTAAAGATGACATAGCCCAGGGCCTGGAGAATGCGCAGCCCAAAGAGAATGACGATCTGCGTGGTCATGACCACCCCAATCGCGCCTACGGTCAACCAGAGCGCGCCAAAGAGCATCATCCGCCTGTGCCCAAAGCGATCCGTCAAGACGCCCGAAATGGGCCGCGTGATCAACGAAGCAATCGCCGTTGCCCCCAAGACCAGCCCGACTTGCCAATCGGGCAAACCAATGCCACTGAGGTAGCGGGGCAGGGGTACGATCAGGGCATAATAGGCAACGAAAAAGAGAAAGGTGGCGACCCAAGCGATCTTGTAATCGCGCTGGGGATTGACTTGGGGCAACGCGGTCATGGTTGCGTCGGAAGCAGTACTGGGAGTGACGGTTGAGCTCATAGGATGCGCCTGTCTGTACACATTTTCCTACGGATGACGCGAAAATTGGCGAACAACCTTTATTTTATGCGATTATGGACGGTCATCCATAATGGCGCAGTGGGGCAAATTGAACCGTGAAATTCATAGCCAATTGGTTCCGCAGAGACGCGCTGCACACGATAGCGGGCGGCGATCATGGCAAAGGTAAAGGTCATTTCGGCCAGTGCAAAATGATTGCCCAGGCAGATACGTGCGCCGCCCGAAAAGGGAAGATAGGCAGATTTGGGACGTTGCGCGGCGATGTCTGGATGAAAGCGCTCGGGGGTAAAAGCCGCGGAGTCGGGCCACGCGTCGGGATGGCGGTGTGTCATAAAGGGGATGAGAATGACAATGCTGCCCCCACGCACGCGCAGTCCGTCGATCACATCGTCGGCCACCACTTGGCGTGCCAACATGCCGGCGGGCGGATAGTGGCGCAGAATTTCATCTACAACCATGCGCGTATAGGGCAATGCAGCCAGATCGGCCAGGGTTGGGCGGCGCGTGCCCAGCGCGGCATCCGCCTCTTCCACCATACGCTGGGCGACTGCCGGATGTTGAGCCAAGAGATACCATCCCCAGGTCAGCGAACGCGCCGTTGTTTCAAAGCCAGCCAGAAAGAGCGTTACCACTTCGTCGCGCACCTGTGTATCGCTCATGGGTTGGCCACTTTCTTCGTCGACAGCCTGGAGCAGCAGCGCCAGCAAATTCTGCTGATCAACCCCCTGTTGGCGACTCTTGGCGATCTGGGTTTGCACAAACTGGTCGATAATGCGCCGGTTGCGCAAAAAGTGGCGATGGCTGGGCAGAGGCACGCCCAACGGCAAGGCAAACGCGCTCATGGTGCGTGCCGTAACAAAGGCAAACGCTTCGTGAAAGGCCTGGCTAACGGTCAGCGATTCTGCGCCCAGATCGACACCGAAGATGGTTTGGCTCATGACACTCATGGTCAGCTTCGCCATTTCGTTATCCATGTGGATGGGCTTATCCGTGCCGACCAGTGCCGACCAGCGGTCCACGGTGCGCGTAATCGCATCTACCATTAGATCGACAAATTGCGCGGTGGAACGTGGCGTGAACGCGGGCTGCATCAACCGGCGCTGCCGCCGCCACAGATCGCCGTCGCTGGTCACCAGCCCCTGGCCCACCAACAATCGAAAACCGTTGTAGCCATTGCCCTTAATATAGTTATCTGGATTGCGTACCAAAACATGATGCACATGTTCCGGCTTGACAACGATATACAGATGCAGCGGCCCCAATTTGACATGGCAAAGATCACCAAAGTCGCGCCACAGGTCGATAAAATTAAAGAGAATATTCTGCTTGGGATTCAGCCGAAAAATACTGCCGATGAAGGGCAAGCCAACGGGGCCGGGTGGTTCCTGTGGCAGCAGCGGCGGATCGACTGCTTCGCGCGTGGATGGTACACTAGATTTTGTCTGCACAGCTTACCCAAGACCCCAATCATAGCTCTGTTTGCCCAGGTGACATACGTTCTTTCATTATAGCGTGCTTTGCAGCAAAAGCAACTGTAGGCAAGTGTAGCTCATGCCAGATGGGCCCAGTCTAGCGGTGTGCCGCGATTGATGGCTTGGCGCGCCCGGCGACCAATAAACGCATCGAGGTAGCGCGTATGCAAGCCATGCCCTGGCCGGATCGAGCGCACGTTTTGCGTGGTAAAAAGTTCGCCCGCTTTGATATCTTCTACGATAAAGAGCGAGCGGCGAAAGACGCGACTCTTTTCCTCTGCCGGATCGACACCATAATGGACCACGCCCAGGGCTTGCTCGGTCATGCGGACAGCGTCCACCATGGCGCGAAATTCGTGAGGCTCCAGTGAAAAAGCAGCATCGGCACTGGGAATTGCCCGTGAGGTGGTAAAGTGCTTTTCAATGATACATGCGCCCAAAGCCACCGCGGCCACCGCCACCGTCGTCCCCAAGGTGTGATCAGAGAGGCCGACCGGCGTTTGGAAAGCCTGCGCCAAGTGGGGAATGGTATGCAAGTTCATCGCTTCGGGCGGCGACGGGTAGGAACTGGTGCATTTGAGCAGCGCCAGTTGTTGGTTGCCTGCGCCACGCAACGTATTCACCGCCTCGTCGATCTCGGCCAGGGTCGCCATGCCGGTGGACATAATCACAGGCTTACCCGTGGCAGCAATCGCGCGCAAGAGCGGCAAGTCTACATTTTCAAACGAAGCAACCTTGTGCACTGGCACCGCCATCGCTTCGAGAAAGTCCACAGCCGTCGCGTCAAAGGGAGTCGAGAAGAGATCGATGCCTAGATCATCGGCCACTGCTTTGAGCTTGGGTTGCCATTCCCACGGCGTATAGGCCTCGCCATAGAGATCATACAAATTGCGCCCTTCCCAGAGCGTGCCCTGAATGCGAAAATAGGCGTTGTCACAGTCGATGGTCAAAGTGTCGGGCGTATAGGTTTGTAACTTCACGGCATCCGCGCCCGCTTCCTTGGCAGCGTGGATAATGGCGACGGCTTGCTCAAAATTCTGGCTATGATTGGCCGACATTTCGGCAATGATATAAGTAGGGTAGCCAGCACCAATGCGCCGACCATTGATTTCTAGCGTGTTCATTGCAGTTCCCTAGGGTTGATTTCTCTACTGAACGATTCGGATTGTTATTCGGGGTTGAGCAGTTGGTGGGCAGCCGTATAGGGGTCGATCTCGCGGCGTAGCACAGGTTGAATCCAGGCATTCATGCCCGCTTGCGGCAAAGCAGCGAGGATACGGCGGCTCAGTTCGGCGCGCAGAATGTTTTCCAGCGTCTGGGCCACGCGCACGGCCTCGCGCATCGACCATTCCCCCGAGCGATGCAACCATGCGCGGTGTGCTTCAATACGATCGCGCAATTCGGTAACACCGTCGTTGCTCGTGGCGACTGT
Organism: Caldilineaceae bacterium; assembly: GCA_034437715.1. Taxonomy (GTDB): domain Bacteria; phylum Chloroflexota; class Anaerolineae; order Caldilineales; family Caldilineaceae; genus JAHBVH01. The sequence goes on along the minus strand of DAOTTR010000389.1, from coordinate 9,856 downwards.
CTTCAACACAGTGACACGCCAGCGATCCGGGGTAGCAGTGGGCAACGGCGTCTCGGGTTGGATCAACTGCCCGTGATGGCGCAATACACGCGGCCCACCTGTTTCTAATTCCAGCATCATTTCCAGCGCTTTGATCGTGCGATCAGCGCCAGGGCGGTCGGCTTTGTTAACCACCAGGATGTCGGCGATCTCCAAAATGCCCGCCTTGATCGCCTGTACTTCGTCGCCCAAACCCGGCGCTTCGACAACCAGGGTTGTATGGGCCGTGCTGGCAATCGCGACCTCGGCTTGCCCAACGCCCACAGTCTCCACAATAATCCGCTCAAAACCGGCGGCATCGAGCAGAATGACAACATCGCCAGTGGTTTTGCTCAAGCCGCCCAAACTGCCGCGCGTCGCCATGCTGCGTACAAAGACACCGGCATCGCCGCTCAAAGCACGCATCCGCACACGATCCCCGAGAATCGCGCCACCGGTAAACGGGCTGGTCGGATCAATCGCTACCACGGCCACCGTTAAACCAGCGTGACGATAGGCTTGCACCAATCCAGTGACCAGCGTCGATTTGCCCGTACCCGGCGCGCCCGTGACGCCAATAATATGCGCGCGCCCAGTCTGTGAATAGAGCGTAGCTAAGAGGGCGTGGGCGTTCTCTGTTTCATTTTCGACGGCGGTAATGGCGCGCGCCAGCGCTAGCCGGTTGCCTGTACGCACCCCGTCGGCTAACACAGCCAGCGAGCGTTGCTCCTCTACTTTATTCATCGTCAGCCAATGGGTGTCTCACCGGGCGTGCTCGCGGATAAAATCGCCAATCGCTTGGGTAGATGTGCCGGGACCAAAGACCGCAGCAATGCCCTTGGCCTTGAGCTGTACAATATCGGCTTCGGGCACAATGCCGCCCACCACAACCAGCACATCATCCTGGCCTTGGGCACGCAACAGATCCACGACTTTGGGGCATAGCGTCATGTGCGCGCCACTCAAAATGCTCAGGCCGACCACATCGACATCTTCTTGCAAAGCCGCCTCGGCGATCATTTGCGGCGTCTGGCGGATACCGGTGTAGATGACCTCGAAGCCCGCGTCACGCAGTGCACGCGCCACCACTTTGGCTCCGCGGTCATGTCCATCTAGGCCCGGCTTGGCGACAAGGACACGGATTTTTTCACCCGCCATCTCCTCTTCCTTCTCTCTTGCTTTATTATGACTTTTGCTGATTGTTACAGGGTGTTATCCAGCTTGTTGTAAAGTATAGCAGATGGGGCGGTGGTTGTGGCAACTTGGCGCGGGGCAAATCGGAGATACCCAATGACGATTCCAACAAGCTTGGCGACCGCCATTGGGTCTGGTAATGCAGATAGATTATTCGTTCACGTTCGCCTCGGCGATCACTTCTTCAGTTGGCCAGAGCCACGCGGCCAGCGTGTCAATTTGGCTGGCCGCGCCTGCCATCACTGCACCATAGCTGCCGACGGCCACGGCACTGACGGCAGCAACACTGGTGCTTGTCGTCGCCGCGGTCCAGCTATAGGTGTTGCCCGCCAAATCACGCGTGGCTTGGTAGCCCGTAGATGTTGCATCCGCAATGGCCGTTGCGCCTTGATCAACTTGCGTAGCTGTCCAACTATAGGTGTTGCGCGCCAAGGCGATAGTTTGTGCTGCGCCAAGGACAACAACATCAGCCGTCCAATGATAGCTCACTGTTGCCAGATCCTGTACCGAGTGGACACCGGCCCAGGCCGCATTGGTGGCGCTGGTTGTGCCGTCGATCACGGTCTCGACTGTCCAGGCATAGCTATTGCTCGCCACAGCTTGCGCCGTTTGATAGCCACGAGCTGCGTAAACAACGACATCAGTCGCACTGTCTTGCACAACGACGAAAAGTGGTTGCATACTCGCCAGCGCGTCATCAACCACCGCTTGCAAAGGCGCAGCCGACAGGGTTTGTTCGCCGGCATGTTGTAATGCCAGCAACGGTAGATCGGCCTGGCTTCCCGCCGCGACATACGCGCCCCAGAGATTGCCATTCAAGGGCAGGAACGCTTCGACACGCATCTCGCCATCAAAAAGGCGATCCGGCAGAATGCTCGAACGGGTCAAGCCGCTGAGCAGCACCCCTTCCTGGTTGATCAGCAAGGAACCGGTCACGGCCAGCGGCGAGGCATCGGTCTGGAACCAGTTGCGGATAAATTGTTTCTCCAACGTATAGAGACCATCCACGCGTAAGTACGAATCGCGCAGGGTGCTGCTCACCAAAGCTGATAAGTGGACATTGACGGCTTCACTGGCCAGTTCAAAGGGCAAGCCGGTTTGGTCGGTCAGGAATTGATTGAAGAGCAGCAACTCATCGAGCATGGCAATCGTGAGATTGCCGTCGATCATCACGTCTAGGGCAGTTGGATCCACAATCAGGGTCAGGTATTGGCCGCGCGTCACGGGTGAATCAATCGCGTGCAAGGTTTCGCGTTGCAGCGCGCCCATTGCGTCGGTGGCGAGACCGGCCCCCAGCCGCATATAAAAATAGCGCTGTTCAGCGGCCAGCGGCACATTCAGATGAGTCAGATATTTGCCTAGTTCCAAGCCAATGTCGGCCACAGCCAAGGCGCGTTGGATCGAGCCTTCGCCCGCGCCCAACAGCGCGGGCCAGGGAATTTCGGCGGTGCCACGCAGCCGTTCAATCGTATTGTCCGCGGCAAGCTCGATCATCATGTCGGTGCCAAAGAGCGCCAACTTGCCCATGGGCGTCTGGATCGTCACATCGTCGGTAATGCGCAGGCCGGCCCCTTCGGGCAGCAGATGAATTTGATCTTGCAGAAACGTCAAGAGCAATGTGGCACCTGCCGCCACCACATCGGGCACGGCAATCCCTGCATCTTTGATATGCAGCGTACAGACGCCGCCCGTACAAGTGATGCCATAGGCGTTGGGATCAAGCACCGTATCAGCCGGCGTGTCGAGGGTAGGGGCGGCCAGCAGTGGCTGTACTACCTGAAAGCAGAGCATAGTTGCCACCAACAAACTGAGTAGAAATGTACGCCATTGTCGCATAAATACCTCACAATCAAAGATCACACCGGATTTCCCTGGGGTCTTGCCGCGGCAAAGTGGTCAGCGATAAGTGTAGCATGCCCAGATTCGTTTCGCTTGCTAATTCTAGCCTAATTATACAGGATAACCCTGACATTTACCTGATAGTTCAATGCCAATTTCGCTTATTGAGGCGCTGCGCTTGTTTTCATTTGTAGTTTAGCGCTTGCTAAATTTGCTTTTTATTGTGAGTTACTATATAATCAATTGTTTGGCTGACAAAGCAATGCACTGTCGGCCAGGGCAGCAGACTAGTACAGTTGGGCGTAGATACCACGGCAGTTAATCAGGCACGTTACTCGTGTACATCATGGTAAAAATAGGGTACCTTATTTACGCCGGGATCTACTAGGTTCGCATATTATCTGCTATCCCTTTCCCGTTGATTATTTCGATAATCAACCCTTTTTGTAAATGTGTAACCGAGCTGAGCGTGCGACTTGGCTCAAGTAGAGTCAAGGAGTAGACTCAGTGAGTTTTGAACAATTTGGTCTGGACGCGCGCCTATTGGCGGCCGTCACGACAGCAGGGTATGAAAACCCGACCCCGATCCAAGAACAGTCCATCCCCGAGATCATCGCCGGGCGCGATGTCCTTGGTTTGGCGCAAACCGGCACCGGTAAGACCGCGGCCTTTGTGCTACCCATCTTACAACGGTTACTCAAAGGCCAATTACGCCGCCCACGGGCGTTGATAGTGGCTCCTACCCGCGAACTAGCCGAACAGATCCACGAAACAATTGTTGCGTTCGGACAGCGGACCAAGATCCGCAGTATCTCGATCTATGGTGGCGTCAATAAGTTGCCACAAGTGCGCGCCTTGCAACGTGGCACCGAAATCATCGTCGCTTGTCCGGGTCGTTTGCTCGACCTGCACAATGAAGGCGTGGTTGACCTATCGCAAATTGAAGTGTTGGTATTGGACGAAGCCGATCGCATGTTTGACATGGGGTTTCTGCCCGACATTCGCCGCATTCTCAAGTTGCTGCCCACCCAACGCCAGACCCTTTTCTTCTCGGCCACCATGCCCGCTGACATCCGCGTCCTGGCCGATGAGATCTTGATCAATCCCGCCGTCGTGCAGATCGGCATGATCGCGCCAGCGAAGACCGTTTCCCATGCGCTCTACCCGATCACCGATGGCCTCAAGGCGCGCTTGTTGATGGCGATGTTGGAGCAGATGAAAACCGACCGCGTGTTGATCTTCACACGCACCAAGCGCCGGGCGCGCAATCTGGCGTTGGCTTTGGAAGATCGCAAATATCGCGTCATTGCCCTGCAAGGCAATATGTCGCAGCCACAGCGCCAATCGGCTATGGACGGCTTCCGCAAGGGGCGCTATGATATTCTCGTAGCGACCGACATTGCGGCACGCGGCATTGACGTGGCAGAAATCTCGCATGTCATCAATTTTGACATGCCCGATACGGTCGATGCCTATACCCATCGCATTGGCCGCACCGGTCGCGCCCATGCCACCGGCGAAGCATTGACACTTGCCATGCTGGATGATGTGCCCATGATCCGTGAAATTGAAGGCGTGTTGGGCACCTCGATTGAGCAGCGCAAACTCGATGGCTTTGATTATAACGGCTTTACGCCAGAAATTCGCCTGCAACGCGGGCGTGTTCCGCAGAGTTATAGTGGTCAGCGGCCGCAGAATAGCCAGCCCTACCGCCGCACCCAATCGGGTTCCAACAATGGCAACCGTACGCAAAGTAATGGGAGCGGTAACAGCAATAGCAATGGCAACCGCAGACCCGCGCCCACCCCAAGCAATAATCCGGCGGCGGCAATCTCCGAAACAACGCAACAGCCGCGCCAACAGTCACGCCGGCGTGTGGCGAGCACCCGCTAGAGAGTAACCTAAATTAATTACAAAGAGGCCAGTCATCGCGCGATGACTGGCCTCTTTGTTGTTCAGATTATTCTATATCTCAAGCTGAATATGACAATGGGACGATTCTTTTGACAAATAGTAAACCGGTTTGTTGCTTGCTGATCCCAGCCGTCATTCGCCTAACGACAGGCATAACCTGCGTGTAACGAGCGCCGCGCGAAGCAAATCAGATTCATGCCGTTGTTAGGCAGCTTGTTTCCGTGTCCAGCTTTCCAGAACAGCACCCCCTGTCACCTTGCGCGCCGAGCGCGGCGTGCAATTGTTGGGTGGCATTTATCCAATTGGGCTATTGCGGCTTGGGTTGGCGAACCATGGCCCAAACCGGCAAATCGCTTTTCGGGACAACCCCGCTGCTGACGACTTCAAAGCCATGTTTGTGATAAAACGGCAGATTGGACTCGTTGTGCGTTTCCAAATAACAAGGCTGGTTAGCGCCATCGGCCTGCGACAGTACCGGCTGCAAAAGACTTCCCCCGCGACCTTTGCCTTGCAGGGCAGGGTCAACCCCCAACCCCCACAAATACCAATGAGACGCCGGGGCAAATTGCTGGTGTAAGATCTCGGTATAGCTGACCACACGATTGAAGCGTTGAAACCCTGCCCAGCCAAACTTGAGCGGCATCGTCAGCATGCCAATGCGTAACATCCCGCCGAATGAGGGCGATGTCTTGCCGGGCATCAGCCAACAGGCAACGCCCTCGACCGATGGAAAGGTATAGACTTGGCCGTAGAAGAAACAATACTTGACGACAATGCCAACAAACTCAGCGGTTAGCCGCGCGCGTTGCGTGTCATTGGGCGCCAAATAGCGTAGGAAGGGGTCAGTAAAAAAGGCTTTCCCCATGACTGCGATGGCTGGTTTGAGTTGCGCTTGCGTCAAACGAACCGATTGCGCGATGTCCGACATAGATTCTCCCCGCCTAAATTTCCACATAACCCGCTGAATCTCGGCGTCCAGCCGCTATTCTCCAGGGTGGAATTATAGAACATAAGTTCTATTCTGTCAACTTTGCAGAAGAACGAGGCCTGTAGCTTGTGGAGCAGGATGCGCGGCACAACGCATACTTCGCCGCGGGTCGGCAATTACCCGTCACTCCTGATAGAAGAAACGACAACAGGCGCAAAAGCGTTCTCCATACGCGCGCGATAGGGGCACGAGGTATGGCGGATCAAAGTCACGGCACAATCGAAGATTTTCCCGCCACACCTCATGCCCGTACGTCTACTTATTTTTTTGGATTAGCCCTAGATGACTATCGGCTGTCGTCGCCATTTGGTAGACAGTATGATATTATTCTACTTCAACCATTCTGACAGGGTCTGATCTCCTGTGTGAAATTCACGCTAGAAAGAGAAATAGGTTATGCAATTGATCGAAAAAGTTGCCCTGGTCACTGGAGCAGGGTCAGGCATTGGGCGTGCTGCGGCGCTCAAACTGGCCGCCGAGGGGGCGAAAGTGGCCACGCTGGATCTGCGCGCCGACCGCACCGCGGCAATGGTGGCGACGATCACAGCCAATGGGGGTGAAGCACTGGGATTGGCCGCCGATATTAGTAATGCCGAACAAATGCAAAGTGCCGTCGAACAGATCATCGCGCGCTGGGGACGGCTGGATCTGGTGGTGGCCAACGCGGGGATCAATGGTGTCTGGGCACCGATTGAAGAAATTACGCCAGAAGAGTGGGACTTGACACTGGATGTCAATCTCAAGGGCACCTTTCTCACCGTCAAATATGCTGCCCCCTACTTGAAAGCCCAGGGTGGCGCAATTGTCGTAATTTCGTCGGTCAATGGGACACGCATTTTTAGCAACACCGGCGCGACGGCCTATTCCTGTGCCAAAGCTGCCCAAGTCACCTTCACCAAAATGATGGCGCTCGAATTGGCCCCGCATCGTGTACGCATCAACGCCATTTGTCCCGGTGGGGTTGTTACCAACATTAGCGAGAATACCAATCTGCGCAACATCGACAAAATCCGCATCCCCGTCACCTATCACAATGGGCCGACGCCGCTAACGAGCGGCAAACGGGCAACACCGGAACAGTTGGCCGAGTCGATCTTCTTTCTGCTTTCCGATAACGCTTCGCATATCACCGGCACCGAACTATGGGTGGACGGTGGTCATTCGTTGTTGCAAGGGTAGAAATAGTCAATCATCAATTGCTAATGGTCAATGGCAATGACATCACGCCGCGCCAGTCAGCGATCCTTGCATTGGCCGTTAGCAATTAGTCGTTGATGATTGATTATTCACTGAGTTTGCTTGCTTTACACAGTCAATCCAGGAAAGGAACCGCATGAATTACGTACCCTTTGGCGCAACTGGCGTCACCGTTTCAGAGATGTGTTTGGGCACGATGATGTTTGGCGACCGCTGCGATCAGGCCGAGTCGGACCGCATTTTGGCGACCGCGATCGAGCATGGTGTCACCTTTATCGATACCGCGGCCATGTATGTCAATGGCGGCACCGAAACAATTCTGGGCAACATCCTCAAGGGGCGGCGCGACAAGCTTTTTGTGGCGACCAAGGTCGATACCAGCGACCCCGCCATTATCCGCAGCAGCATCGACCAGAGCTTACAACGGCTCCAATTGGATCAGGTGGATCTCTACATGTTGCACTGGCCCAAGCAAGGCATGGACCCCACCGCCATGATGGGCGCGCTCAACGATGTAGTGCAGGCGGGCAAGACACGCTTTGTTGGCTGTTGCAACTATCCGGCGTGGCTGCTGGCGCACTTCAATTCGATAGCCGACCACAACGGTTGGCCGCGTCTGGTCTGCAACCAAGTGCCCTACAACCCAATTGAGCGCGGCATCGAGGTGGAGATTCTGCCGCAAGCCCTAGCCGACAACATTGCCATTACCATCTATCGCCCGCTGGCGTTGGGTCTCTTTGCTGGCAAATATACACCAGGCGAAGCCATCCCCGAAGATTCACGCGGCACCCGCGATCCACGGGTCTTGCGCTGGCTAGAAAAATATGGCGACGGTCTCAAGCAGTTCCTGCAATTTGCCTCAGATCACAATCTCCACCCCGCGCAATTGGTGGTTGCTTGGTTGCGTCATTCGCCTGCTGTTACCAACCCGATCATCGGCGTCAGCTCGGCGCGCCAACTGACGGCGTCGCTGGCCGCCTTCGAGGTCACGTTGACTGCTGCCGAGTACACCGAAGTGACCGCCATGTTTGACACCGCCGTGAAAGAAGAAGTCGGTGGGGCCTTTGTCGGCTTGCGCCGCGATCTGAGCTTGGTGAAAAACGGCTAGCACACAGCGTCGCCAATGAACCAATCGGTACGCAACCGTTGGCGTAGGTCACGTTTGGTACGTGACAATCTGCCCAAGCCAGCAACACCGCCCGCGCCAAGCCTGGATCGACGCTTGTCCGGTTACACAGCGGCTGGTTTGCATAGCGATTGTCTGTCAAGTTTGTAACGTGACAGACAATCGCTATCGCACATGTATTTGGGTAAATAGCCCTGGCTTTATTGCCGCTGTCTTGTACTAGTAGATCCCGGCGTAAATAAGGTACCCTATTTTTACCATGATGTACACGAGTAACGTGCCTGATTAACTGCCGTGGTATCTACGCCCAACTGTACTAGGTTCATCGGCAACGCCTGCCTTATGGTACTTGCGCCGCCAATCACGGTAACATCTTGCTTGCCTGCGGCTACTTTCGCTTTTGTCAGGCTATTTGGATGAGAAAAGGCATTAAAGTCAATACAAAGCTACTGATCCGCTCAAGCTATCCAGAAATCGCCGTGGCTTCACAATGGGAATGCCTCGATAACTGACCAAGCCCGTCAGATGGGGGTCGCCGGAGACGATGCAATCAGCTTGGCCAGCCACGGCACAGGCGAGGAATTTGTCATCATCCGGATCGACACTGACACCTTGGACAGGATCGACGACCTCAATCACCCTACTATCGGCGCGTATCGTATCTAGGTACGCCTGAATTAACACTTCATTTAACTTGTAGCCTCTTTGGATCCGATCATAGTGCAAGACGCGCGCCAACTCTGCCAGAATCGCTTCTGAGGTGAGCAACTGAAAAACACCCGCATGTAGTAGCAACTGAGCTGACACCCCATTCGGGCTAATGAGGGCGCTCACGAGTACATTAGTATCAACCACAATTTTCATAGTTAACTGCGGATGGCACTAATGGCGGTTTGAATATCCTGATTGCTCTCCTCTTCAGGCACATCGGGCATCTGGCGGTGTGCCGCGGCTAGAAAAGCGCGCAGACGCGTACGCGACGCTGCCGCTTGCACGCCATTGGCAATCGCCGGCTTCACCGCTTCCGGCAGGTCCTTCTCCTCGATCAACTGGGCATAATCTTGCATCGGCACAATGGCCGCCACAGGGATGCCGCCCCGCTCAATAATAACATGCTCCTCATTGGCATAGGCATATTTGAGGATCTCCCCCAGACGGTTTTTGGCTTCAGTGGCAGATACAGTACGAATCCTAAGTGGTTTTTTCACAAGTCACCTTCCTTTAGCTGCTATTAGCTAACACTAGCTGAATACTATACCCAAAACCTTGGCCTGTCAATCGGGATTATTTTAACTTGTGACATTGGTGTACACATCCGTTTCTACAACCCATAGCTGATGGGTGTCCATGCAGCCCCCTTCAGGGAACGTTGCTCTATAGCCCGGTGGCTTTAGCCCAGGGCGACCAGCATCGATCCCCTTTACCACCTCCAACCAAACCGGTGGGTAACGCTAAGCTTATTAGTTCTACTTTGGCACTTTAGAATGCCTGTCATAGCATTTTTTGATTCAACGGAAAACTCAGAGGTGATAGGGGCGAAAATCTTCCTAGAAGTGACCAAACCAGTGTTTCCTGACTAA
>DAOTTR010000388.1:0-4753 GCA_034437715.1 Caldilineaceae bacterium | reverse complement strand
CCCACCCACCCCCAGCCTGGGGGAGGAACCGATATCGCAACCATTGATTTCCTCCCTTATCAGGCTTAGCTTTACCCCACATCTTTGGGTAGTAGGGAGGGCGAGCGTGCCGGGGACGGGCCCAAAACATAGGGTAGTGGCATCAAGTCGCTGGGCCGTCCCCGGCACGCCTTGCCTACTGCCAACTTGTGGGTAAAGGGTAGCCCTTATCAGGGGAGGGGTGAATCGTACGACAACGTTAAATTTCATCACCTGCTGCTCTGAATTCATTCAACACGAATTTAACGTTGTCGTAATCGTTACGAATTGTTTGTACATCGTGATCGATGTGCCAGATGTGCCCACCGTCACAAACCCAGCCCGCTGATAGAGGCGCAGCGCCGGGTTCTGCGGATCGACACTGAGTGAGAGTGCCGGATAACGCGTCTGCGCCGCCTCGATCAACTTGGTTAGTAATGCCGTGCCAATGCCCTTGCCGCGATATGCGGGCAAAACGGCCATGCTCAGTTCTGGTGTGTTGGCATTGACAAACCCCCAGCCGGGATCAGCTTCGGAAAATACGCGCCACCACGCCGCGCCCACCGGCTCATTGCTTCGGTTATCCAGCGCGATCATGCCGAAATCATCGCTGCGTTTTCCCCAGCCAGCCACATAGTGCGCCAGCGTTGGATCTTGCAACAGGGTGCGATCAGGCCGTGGTTGATCGGTGGGGACATAGAGCGCTTGGTAGAGCATCTCCCATAAAAAGGCTGCATCGTCCGCAGTCGCTGGGCGCAACGAATAGTGCCGTAGGTTGGCTAACCGCGTAATATCAGGCCAACCGTAGGCAACTTCGCCGGCCATGATAGTGGCGTCAATCTGGATCGTTTGTTGACCGACCAAGACGCCGCCAAGCTTTTCATAGAATTGCCGCGCTGGATTCTGCGCCAGTACCCACAGCAGGAGCGCGGTCGATCCTTGTTGGCGCAATTGTTCTGCCATCGCCGCCAGCAGATGCCGACCAAGGCCCTGCCGTTGGTGAGATTGGCGAATGTGCAGCGCGCTGACTTCGCTGGTATAGGCAGCGAGAATTGGATGCTTTTGCAATTTCCCCAAGGCATATCCGACAATGCCATCGTCCGCGCTGGCCGCCACCAACAAGATGCCGCGCTGGTTGGTGGTTAGCCAATCGTGCCAGTCTTGCGCTTGGTCGGCATAGGTAAACTGATCCAAATAGGGCTGTGGTAAAATACCGACATAGGTGGTGCGATAGCTATCCACCTGCACCTGGGCAATCTCGGCACAGTCGGCCAGGGTGGCGCGCCGAATGGTGATCATCGCAATTCCTTCTTTATGCGTAACTACCGAGCCACCCCCGCCTTTTGGTACAGGTTGCACCTGCTCATAAGGTGTAGCCAAGCTCCCCCAGTTTGGAGCTAACCATTACCCACAAGTTGGCAGTAGGCAAGGCGTGCCGGGGACGGCCCAGCGGCTTGACGGCACTACGGGATGTTTTTGGGCCGTCCCCGGCACGCTCGCCCTTCCTGGTATCCAAAGCTATGGGTAAAGGTTAGCAGTTTGGGGGAGGAACTGTCCCGCTAGCAACGATTCCCTCCCTGAGCCGGGATGCGGGTACTCTCTGGATGTGGGAGGGGTTAATAGTTACGGCTTGACTGTTCAACATCGTTTAATGCGTTCCTGCGGGATAAGCTTTGCAATAATTGTCTGTCGCTACGGATATGACAAAGGATGTGACAAATTTCAGCATTCTATGCTATTATCCAGAGGTAGAATAGATGTTCTCATGTTGTTGACTCTCTTGTCTGTTCACCAGTATATGTGCTTCCAATGGCGGTGTCAACTAACATTTTGCGAAGGGGTGTGCCCTTTGCAAGCCTTTACGGAGATAAAGCATGTTGTCTCTCCCCAATACCCATGCCCTTCTCGTTGGCATTGCTGACTATCAACACGTCAACCGGCTGCCGCAGCAGGTGCGCAATGATGTGCAGGATGTTCAGGCGGCCCTGGTCGATCCACAACTCTGTGCCTATCCGCCGGAAAATGTTCGCTTGTTGCTGGATGGGCAGGCGACACAGGCCGCCATCCGCCTGGCATTGGTTGATCTCGCCAACAAGACCGATGCCAATTCCACCGTTTTGCTCTACATTTCTAGCCACGGCGCGCAGATCGAGACAGGAGAATGGGCGGGTGAATATTTGCTGCCTGTAGATGCCCAATATACGTCTAACCAGCGACTTGCCGCCACCACGATCGCCGGGGCCGAATTTGCCGCGGCCCTCAAAGCCATCCCCGCGCGCAAATTGTTGGTCATTCTGGATTGCTGTCATGCAGCGGGCATCGGTGTATTGAAGGATGTAACAGGTGTACAGGTGAAGGATGGGCTGTCGCCAGCGATCTATGCGCAGTTGGCAACTGGACAAGGCCGGGCTATTCTAGCGTCTGCGGATCGGGATGAAAAATCCTATATTCTCTCGGGTGCGCACAACGGCCTTTTCACCCAACATCTGCTGGCCGGGTTACGCGGTGGTATCGCCAGTGAAGATGGTCTGATTCGTCTCTTTGACCTCTTTGAATATGTACAGCCCAAGGTTACGGCAGATCACCGTGCGCAACATCCGATCTTCAAAGCGGATCTGCGCGACAACTTTCCGGTGGCGTTGCGCTTGGCCGGTCAACCTAAAGCGATTGCCAAAGCTGCCGATGGCTTTGTCTACGATGCCTATCTCAGCTTTGCCGACAAAGAGCCAGATGCTGCGTGGGTCTGGACGAAGCTCGTGCCCGAACTGGAAAAGGCTGGGCTGCGCATTGCCATCTCCGGTGTGGTGCAGGCACCGGGGGTAGATCTGGTCATAGAAACTGAGCGGGCGATTCGCCAGGCCAAACGCACAGTGGTTGTACTTTCGCCTATCTATTTGGCGGATAATCTGGCAGCGTTTGAAAATGTACTTGCCCAAACGCTAGGGATTCAAGAGGGTTCCTACCGTCTACTGCCGATTAAGATTGCACCACTTGCTAGCAACTTGCCCACCCGTCTCGGCATGTTAACTACGCTTGACCTCACGCATCCGTATCGCGGTCAAGCGGAATTGGCGCGTCTGATCAAGGCGCTCCAACAGCCGTTGCCCACCCGCTAGCCCGCAGCCTTCCCACTTGTCAACAGCTTGTCAGCAAAGAAAGCTTCGCAACTCGTTTGCAACATGATATGATACATTGTATGATAGCTTCCGTCAGGATGCAGCTTGGAATGTAGCTATTGCTTAACGCGTGGCGACACAAAGCATAGCGCAGTACAGCAATTCACCGAATAAACGTATAAACATTGTAATTATTCACCCCACCCGCGCCCGAAAGGCTCCCGCTCCCCTGGTAAGGGAGGGAACCGTCACGGCTCCTCCCCTAATCTGGGGGAGGTCGGGAGGGGGTCGCCTGAATAGTTACTAAACATCATTTATTATGTCCTCCCAGTTCAATGATAGAAAGGGGATCTGCATGGACATTGGGCGTTCTTTTGACAACAAGATCGTCACAATCGAGCGGTATATTTGGGAACAACAGAGTGGTTTTCCCGAAGCTACGGGCGCGCTGACCAACCTGCTCTATGATCTGGCGCTCTCGGCCAAGATCATCGCCAGCCATACGACGCGTGCCGGGCTGGCCGAAATTCTGGGCAGCACTGGCGCAGAAAACCTGCATGGCGACACGGTGCAAAAGCTCGATGTCTTTGCCGAGCGCACGATCTACCGCATGAACGATCACACCGGTCGCCTGGCGGTGATGGCCTCGGAGGAAGAAGAGGAGATCATTCCGATCCCCGCTAACTATCCCACGGGCAAATATGTGTTGATCTACGATCCGCTGGATGGCTCTTCCAACATTGATTACAATGTAAGTGTGGGAACGATCTTTGCGATCCACCGGCGCAAGACGGCAGAGGGCCCAGGGACATTGGAAGACTGTTTGCAAAAGGGGCGCAGTCTGGTGGCGGCGGGGTACATTATCTATGGCTCCAGCACTATGATGGTCTACTCGACCGGCCAAGGTGTCCACGGTTTCACGCTTGATCCGCGCGTGGGCGAGTTTCTCCTCTCGCACCCAGATATTCGTATGCCCGAAAAGCCCAAATATTATAGCGTCAATCAGGGCTATGAGCCGCGCTGGACCCCCCAAGTGCAAGCGTACACGCGCTGGTTGCAAGGCGAGAACCAAGAGGGTATGTCGCTTTCGCTGCGCTATATCGGCTCGTTAGTGGCAGATTTCCATCGTAACTTGCTATCGGGTGGCGTCTTCTACTATCCGGCAGAAGGCAAGGGGGGCAAAGCCCAAGGCAAACTGCGCCTGCTCTACGAAGCTGCACCCTTGGCGTTTCTGGCCGAACAAGCCGGCGGCTACGCATCGGACGGTCATCAAGCGATCTTGGACATTGAACCGACGGGGTTGCATCAGCGCGTGCCGCTCTTTATCGGCAATGCCAAGCTGGTGAAAAAGGCGGAAGAGTTGCTGCGTAGCGAATAACGATTCCGAACATAGGCCACTAATACGCGATTGAGAGGGTAGCACACTCTGTGCTACTCCTTCATACAAAGCGCGCGAACGCTATCACAATCACTAGTACATGTTGGCACAAGTAAAAAAGAGAACTTAGTGTAAAATAGACATGGAAAAAAAATCAGGAAAAGGAGAACCATGTCAAGACCTAAAAATGAAATGCTTAAGCTGAGCACAGCCGAGCGAGAAGTGTTAGAAAGCATAGTCA
>DAOTTR010000387.1:0-32600 GCA_034437715.1 Caldilineaceae bacterium | reverse complement strand
ACTACATATTAGACGAAAGTTGTGTTCGGAACCGGCTGAACGTGCATGAATTCGTCATGTGTTGCCCAAAAACCCAACCTAATGTAATCTAAATTCCCGTTCGAATTTATAATTGCTGCCCAGGCGCGTGAAGTGCTTGTCAACTTATTCTGGGACGATCTGCCCCAGACCAAAGCCGCGGGCAACCTGCGTGTGCTGCTCGCGAATCTGCGCAAGGCAGTCGGCCCCTATGTCACCATTTCGCGTCAGCATGTAGCATTCAACCTAGAGAGCATATTTTGCTGCGATCTGATCGATTTAGAACAAGGTCTTGCCACGGCACGGAGTAGCCAACCAGACGCTGACCCGTTACACAAAGTAGATGCCGACCGGCTGGCGCAGGTGTTGGCGAGCTATCACGGTGAGCTATTACCGGGGTTCTATCTGCGCAGTGGACGGGGCTTTGATGCGTGGTTGGCCAATGAGCGCGAGTGGCTGTGGACAAGGGCGATTACGGCGCTGGACGAATTGGGGCAGAGCTATCTTCAATTGGGCGACTATCGGGCAGGCATTGAACAGGCGCAACGGCTGGTCCAGTTTGATCCCCTACGCGAGGAGGGACATCAGCTGTTGATGCAGCTGCTGGCAGCTGATGGGCAACCGCACAGCGCGCTGGCTCACTATCAACGCTGTGTGCAGATCCTGGACGAAGAGATGGGCGTGCCCCCCAGCCTGGATACGACCGAACTCTTTGAGCAGATTCAGCGTGGCGAGTGGACCAAAGCCGCGCCCCCCAGCACAGCCCAAAGCAATCCACAATCCATTCCGCATAATCTCCCGCGGCCCATGGCCCACTTTGTGGGGCGCGCGGCAGAACTTGCCCAACTGGCGCAACTCGTCGCCGATCCAACCGCGCCGCTGATCACGATTGTGGGGGGCAGGCGGCATGGGCAAGACAGCCCTAGCCATCGAAGCTGCGCGGCGTCAGCTCGACACTGGCGCGGCCGCGACCAGCAGATTTACCAACGGCATCTTCCTGATCTCGCTTGCGCTCATCACTGATGCCCATCAGATCCCGATTACGATTGCCAAGACGATTGGCCTGCGCTTTCAAAAAGCGGGTGGTGACGAAAGTAGTCAATTGCTCGCTCATCTCAAAAGCCAAGCCATGCTGCTGATCCTCGACAACTTTGAACACTTGATGAACGACAGTGACCTGATCAATGAATGCTTACAGGCCGCGCCACGGGTGCACTTGTTGGTGACCTCGCGCCACCGGCTCAATTTACACGGTGAAAATGTGTTGCCACTCCAGGGGATGGACTTGCCTGTGCCGACAGGTTCCGCAGCCGCAATCAATTACGCGGCAGAAACAGAAAAATCGATCCTCCAATCCAACGCGGTGCAACTCTTTCTGCAAAATGTGCGCAGCACCCATGGCCGCCAGATCACCTTTGGGGCCAGCGATCTGGCGGTCATTGCCCACATCTGTCACCTGGTGCAAGGCATGCCACTGGCCATTCTGTTGGCATCGACTTGGGTGGATCTACTCTCGCCCAGCGAGATCGCGGCCGAGATCGCGCAGGATGTGGCCTTCTTGGCCGTGCAAACAGGCCGCGAAAAAGCCAAAGATTCAGCGCGCGATCCAGAGCATGAATTGCCCAGCCGCCAACACAGTATGCACATCATTTTCAATTACTCTTGGAATCTATTGACCCTAAACGAGCAACAGATCTTTGGCCGGATGTCGATCTTCCGTGGTGGTTGTACACGCGCGGTGGCGCAGCAGGTGAGCGGTGGCACGCTCCGTGAGCTATTGACGCTGGTGCACAAGTCGCTGCTGGTGCGTGATATCTCTTCTGGCCGTTTTACGATTCACGAGTTGCTGCGCCAGATGGCCGCCGAAAAATTAGTCGAGATGGGGCAGAGCGCGCCCCCCCTGCATCGACTAGCGGTCGAAACGCTAGAACGGCTCTATGCGCAGAACTTGACGCCCTATTATGGGGAGCTGGCCGATCATGCCGAGCAAGCAGGACTGAGCGACAAAGCACGCCAATATTTACACCTTGCTGGCAATGTGGCGCGCGATCTCTATCAAAACAATCTAGCGTTGCAACAGTATAGGCGCGCGTTACAGTTGACACCGGCGGCGGAGCAAGCCATCATCTTTCAGCTGTATATGGAACGCCAAGCCATTCTCCATCGCCTGGGCAGACGTGAGGCCCAAGCGAGCGAGTTGACGATCCTCAGTCAGTTGGCCACAGCCTTGCAAGATGAACGCAAACAGAGCGAAAGCTTGATCTGCCAGGCGCGCTATGCCGAAGCGCTGGGCAAATACGCCGATGCCGCGCAGGCCGCCCAAGGTGCGGTAACCTTGGCCACGGCGGCAGAAGCGAACGATCTGCTGGCGCTGGGCAATTTGGCATGGGGGGTTGCGTTGGGGCGCGAAAATGCTTTTGATGCTGCACGCGCACGGTTGGAAGCAGCCGTAGACTTTGCCGAAATCGCCGCGCTGCCCCTGATCGCCGCGGATAGTCTACGCAATTTAGGGATCGATGCGGCCTATCAGCGCCACTATGAACAGGCAAGGGACTATTTTGAACAGAACCTACAGATCTATCGGCGCATTGGCAATCGTCCCGATGAGGCAGCCGGGTTGGGTAATCTGGGCACGTTAGCGCTCCTCCAATGTGATTATCCAGGGGCGCGCCTCTATCTGGAACAGGCAGTTGCAATCTTTCGCCAGATCGGGGATCTGCGCAGTGAGGCGATTGGGCTCAATAACCTGGGTGTGGTTGCGCACAAGGTAGATATGCCCGCAGAAGCGCAACAACACCTTGAGCAAGCATTGCATATCGCACAGCAGATTGATGATCAACAGAGTCAACGCGAGGCCCATAATCTACTGGGGCATTTGTTCAGCGACCAAGCACAGCATGCCCAGGCCAGCACACACTATGCACAAGCTTTGCAGTTAGCCCAAGCGCTTCAGTCACCGGGGCATATACTAGAATCGCAAGTTGGGTTGGCGGCAACCATCTTTGGCGAAGGCGACCAGCCGCGCGCCTATGCGTTGCTGTGTGACGTGCTGGCTGATATCAACGAACCGCTCCTTGCCCAAACCGAAGACGCGTTGCGCATCTATGTGCGTGCCTACCGGATCTTGGTCGCCCACCAGGATGCGCGCGCCAATCAGATGCTCACATCGGCCTTTCATCACCTCCAACAACAGGCTAGCCAAATTGCGGACGCAGCACGCCGCGCGTTATTCTTGCAAGCCAGCCCCATTCACCACGAAATTATCGCCGAGTTTGCCAAACAGCAACCGGGAGGAATCCCCCATTAATGCATGATCCGCTGTGCTGAGCAGTATCTATTCAGCATAGCGGATCATGCATTAATGGCCGCACGTTGTTGGCAGCTTCTGCTTGCGCCGCAGCAGACGATGATAGAGCCGGTGACGCGCAAAATCTAGGTGAATTCCAGCTAAATTCTTCTCAATTTTTGACAATTTCTTGAGATTTGCTTGTTACATTAGTACTGTGAACATTTACTTTTTACAAATCAACTGATGAATTACCCGCGTACAACCAGATCATTGATTTGTAAAATTTAAGCAGCCAAACCACTAGGTATAATAGAAATCATAATCTAGTAATTTGCAGCAGGCCAAGAGATCAGCACCCAAGCTGGCTGCAACCATCCGAAATAATTTAGGAAAACGATGAAGCGATTTTTGCGCTATGCCCTGTTGGTGCTGCTTGGTTTACTCGTTCTCATGCAATTGATTCCCGTCACGCGCAATAATCCACCAGTTACGCAGGAAGTGCAATGGAATGCGCCCGCAACACGCGCCCTGGCGCAGCGTGCCTGTTGCGACTGCCATAGCAGCGAAACCGTTTGGCCCTGGTACGCCTATGTCGCGCCTATTTCCCTACGCGTGGCGGATCATGGCCATGAAGGGCGTGATCGACTCAATTTTTCCGCATGGGATCAACCCAATGAGGGTTTTGGGGAGATCGAAAAAGTCATCAGTCGCAATGAGATGCTCCTCTCCGACTATTTGTTGACGCATTCAGCCGCCAAATTAACCGATGCGGAAAAACAGGCATTGCTTGCCGGATTAAAGGAAACCTTGGCCAACGATCCGCCGATTGCCAGAGAAAAATCAGCCAGAAAATAGGGCCAGAAGTGTAGGGTAGAAAAACAAACAGGTGCCAAAACATTTGGCACCTGTTTGTTTTTCAGCATTTTCATTCTATTGCAACACCTGTCCCGTCCTCGCGTTAAGCGCAAGCAGGTCAGAAACACACGGGTCAGGAAGACATGATCTGCTTTGATCCCACATCCACGGCAAAGGCTAGTTCATCACAACATTGGAGCAGCAGGGTGAACCGAATCTGCTGATAGGCGGGGTCATCCCAGCGATTCTCAAATTCATCTGGATCCGCTTGCAAGTCAAAGAGTTCGCCCCACCCATGGCCATGATAGACCGCAAGTTTATAGCGATCAGTGCGCAACATGGTGCCATAGCTGCCTTCAAAGCCGTTAGCAGGACTCGGCATCAGCGTGTGATAATATTCACTCCGCACAAATTGGCGATGGGTGGTGGCGGCACCATTGAGTAAGGGAAGCAACGATCGGCCTTGCATCCGCGCGGGCTGGGGTAGGCCGCAGATTTCCAGGAGGGTGGGGGCCACGTCAGTCAATTCTACCAAAGCAGCACTGACCAATCCTGGCTGAAAATGACCCCGCCAGGCAAAGATCAAGGGTACACGGACCAATCCTTCATAGAAACGGCAGCCTTTTTGCAGCAGACCATGATCGCCCAATGTCTCGCCGTGGTCGCTCATAAAGATAATCATTGTATTCTCCCGTTGCCCTGTGCGATCTAACGCTTCCAAAATCCGACCAATCCCCTCATCGACCATTTCGATCATGCCATAGTAGATGGCCTTGACCGTTTGGGCATCGAACTCTTCTGGGCGGCGCACTACACTTTGGAAATCAACCCCGGCGAGCTTGGCTTGCGCGGCCAGATCACTCTCACGGAAGAGCGGCGGCGGTAACGTTGCCGGATCGTAGCGCTCCCGATATTCCTGGGGTGGCGCAAAGGGTGGATGGGGATAGTAGGGGTTGAAACTGAGAAACCAGGGCTGCCCCTCATGATCTTCTTCAATAAAGTCAATCGATTTTTCCGTACACCAGGTGGTCTGATGCAAAGCAGGCGGCAATGTGGCTGGATTTTCACATAATTTAGCAAAATCATAGCCCTGGGCGCGTACCCAATCTGCATAATCATGGCCCGCTGGCCAGCTATCGCGCGGGGCATGGCTAAACTGAAAATAGCGGTAGCCATCATTGGCAAGCCGCGGTTCTGTGCGGTCGGCACCCCCAGAAAGATGCAATTTGCCAACCAAACCGCCATCATAGCCCGCATCCGCGAGCACTTTTGTGACCAGCGGTGCAGCGTCTGCCCAAGTTTCATTGCCATTGGTACAGGCGTGTACTGTGCTTGCATATTGGCCGGTCAAAAAGCTAGCGCGACTTGGCGTACAAATCGGACTTTGGCAGACGGCATGGGTAAAAGCAACCCCTTCGGCCACAAGCTGATCAATGTTAGGGGTGCGAATGTGCGGATTGTTCAACGCGCCAATTGTGTCATAGCGCTGCTGATCGGTACAAAGCCAGAGAATATTCGGAGGTGTCATTGTTTTTTCGATCTGAGTTTTCTGCCAGGGGTTTTGGTCTGTGTCTTTTTACGCTGTGCCGTTCAGGCTCTATTGATGCATTGGGAGCGGAACCGATTGCCAAACCAAGCAAGGCACATCTTTTGCTCGAGCCTACGCAAAGTAGCGTCCATTCTAAATCGATCTCAAATCGGCGTCAAATGCATTCAGTATCGAGTTGGCTTGCCTGGTTTGGCACATCAAGTTGGCGTATCGCGCTACTCTATCAAGCGCTTAGCTTATGGCAACCATTCAACGATTGGTTGAATTTTGTCAAACAATTCAGCCGCCAATGAATGGTGCTGCGGGTCTGGGGTCATCGTAACCAGGATGACCGCATCACTTTCGGCGAGCACACTATGCGGCACATCGGCTTCTAACAAGATGAGCTGACCAGGTGTTACTTGGCGGCTTTCGCCTTCGGCAGTAAAAATCAGCTGACCAGAGACAACTTGTACGGCGATCTGGCTACTGGTCTTATGTTCACGCAGATTTTGGCCTGCACTAAATGAAAACAAGACCTGCCGTGCATGACCGGATCGAGAGATCAGCTGAACGCGGGGATTGTTGTCGTCAAACTGGGCTAGCTGGTGTAAATCAAAAACGTACACAAGTTTCTCCTCGTACGATGGATTGTTTGTTCAGGCGTCGAATCAAATTATTTCGCAACGATTCAACAGAATTGACGATCATTGACTATAACAAAGTTGACTATATAGTCTGCCGCGCGTTAATGGCTCCGCTACTGGACGAGTCTACATACTGGTCATGTGGCCGGTATCGGGTAAACGTACACAGTAACTCATGTTACGCACCGGGAACGCCGCCATCGAATGGCGGCAGGCCGGCAGGATGCCGGCGTTCCCAGGAGGGACTGCGTAACATGAGACAGTAAGACACTTGGCGATCTAGTCACTTCCATGAGCCAGCAAGACGCGTTCGATATCCACGAACTTGCGCTGTACAATGCGCCCCAGTTGTATGATAATGGGTATGATAGAGATCACGTAAAAGAGATAGGCCGTTCCGTGCAAAATATCCTGCCAGGGAAGCACAAAAATACTAATCCACACCAATGCACTGCCCAGATTGACCGCTGCCAGGCTGAGCCAAGTACCGCCCAGAGCGGGTGTACCTTTGCCCACCAGATAGCGCTCGGCAAAGTAGGGAAGCAAGGCATAGCCAAATTGCAATACCCAGCCGTAGATCAAGGCTTGTGGGGCAGTGGCTTCAATCCCCGCGCCTGGGAATCCGGGTACACCCAGCATGATCAGCGGCGCAACCAACACGGGCAACAGAATCCAGATATAGGCCGTGAGCAGATGCCAACCGCCAGCGAACCGCAGCTGTCCACCTTGGACTAACGCCCGCGCGGTGATGCTCAACAGCATAATCGTGGCACTAATATGCAACACCAATCCCGGCACCGTAAACCAGAGCGAACCACCCAGCCATGGCCCGATGACCAACCCCAACGCGCCCAGCATCATCCCCCAGAAAATTGCGCGAATAGTGCTGGGGATTGCCAACGGGCTACCGCTTAGGTGTGGAATCACGTCGATCAGCAGCCCAGCAAAGACGAGCGATAGAAAGCCCCAATTGTTAGCATGGATATGTACTTCCAACGGTATGCTGATGTGGAGCGGTCCGCTCCAGCCAAGCCACAGCCCCGTGCCAATAATGATCCCCAATAGTAGATAGGCTAACCCACCAACATAGAATTTGATATGCTGGTTACCCGTGGTAGATGTGGGCGTGCGCATCTGCCAGAGTTGCGCGGCCAGAAGTGTGGCCGCCACAAAGATCAACGTGCCACCGGTCAGGATCAGGGTGCCATTAATGCTTGGGATGCCCGCAAGCAAAATCACCAAGCCCATGTTGAGCGTCAACCAGATATCCCAGCGCATTCTAGGGCGCGGTTTTGCCGTGCGTGCTGCTACCAATAGCGGCAAGACACCGAAGAGTGTCTCAGTCAACATACCCAAGGTAATAAAGTGTATGCGCAACCAACGTATGCCCTGAAACCAAGGGAGCAAGTTGAAACTGGTAAACGACGCATCTAGTGCGGCCAGAACCGCGACAAACAGATAGAGCATCGTCATCAAAAAATAAGGATTTATCATCATGTAACCTCGTGAGATTTAGCCGGCTTTGGTAGCCAGAAAGATTAGGCGTGTGTCGGCTTGCATACCGCGTTCAGCACCATCCAATGCAATGATTGTGGCACCAGGCTGTAATGCAAATGTCTGGCGGTCAACAGTCATCGTGCCGGACCCTTCTAAAATATGATACAGGGCGGCAGATTCAGGGTGGACGGGGATTTTCTGCCCAGCTTCCAACCCGACGACAAGTGCCTGGAATGGCTCACTGTCGAGCAGGAAGCGTGGCTGAGGTCCCGTCTTGCCAAACACAGCCTGGGCTTTGGTATCTGCATAAAAAATTGTCGGCATGGCTTTTTGTTGTGTCATTGCAATTACTCCTTTACTCAGGAAAGCGTACCATCTACACTCCCCACTGATTGCGCTTAAATTTCGCTTGCAGGGTGGGATGATAGGTGAAAACAAAACTATTTGCGTGCTACAGCTAGAGCATAGCACGCAAATAGTGAGCAGTATTCGACTTTTGTCGGATTGGGAAAATAAAGAAAAGAGGGGGTGTTACGCTCAATATCAAAAATCCTATTATCGTTTGGCCATGACCGCAACAATAAAGAGATTTTTTCGCTTTCGATCAGACTTCGACCATAGCCATGGTTTCTAGCGTTTGCCGGTCAAGAATGCGAATTTCAGAACGATTCATTGTGATGACACCTGTATCGACCATGCCACGCAAGACGCGGCTCAGTACATCAGGAACGGTGCCCAGTCGTGCGGTTAGTTCGGTCTGTGTGGCCCAACGTTGGCGCGGCATAATATCTGCGGTGGCTTCATCCAGCAACATACGCGCCACCCGCGCATCGACAGAACGGAGGGACAGATCAGCCACCAACGAGACAAGGTGGATGACATGGCTCGCAATGTTCTCGATCACATGAATCGCCACTTCTGGATGCGACACGAGTAAACGCAGCACGGCTTCTCGCGGAATGAGCCAAGCACCGACCGCTTCCAGCGCAATGGCCGTGGCCGGATTGCGCCGATTGGCAAAGACACTCAAATCGTTGAATGTCTCACCCGGCGCGAGAAAGCGCAAGGTCTGTTCACGACCATCGAGGGTGCTCTTGATTACCTTGACCCAGCCAAATTCTAGATAATAGAGCGTGGAAGCAGTCTCACCCTCCAAAAAGATAATGGCATTGGGCGCATATTCACGCCAATGCGCGGTGTCCGCCAACTCGGTTAATACGGCGGTATCAACTCCCTGCAAGAAAGCCATGGCACGCAACGTCTCGAGTGAGATTTTCATGGTGATGATTCCATCTGCGCGCGTTCGCGATTTGTCTGTGCCCAGGAACGATTTGCCAACAATGGTTGACTCAGCACCCATAGTGCAACCAATGCAGGACCGATACTACTCCATGCCGCAGCCCAGAGCAAATCGGCAGTGCGTAGGGGAACAACCTGACTGAACCCCACGCCCAACAACGCCACCAGCATGAGCCCAACGCCACTGATCCATAGCGTGGTCAATGTACAGTTGATACTGCCCGCCAACCGCCTGTTGGTCACCGCCACCATGCCCAGCAGGCCACTACTCACCCACCCCAGCAGAAAGTTATGCAGAAAGAAGATACGCAACTGCGTTCCGGCACTCCACTGCCAGAAACCCGGCCACATCACACACAGTGCGCTGACAATATGTACACCCAGGATCAGTAATCCAAACCGGGCCAGCATGGGGAGGTGACCACGGTGCGGCCATAGCGCGGACAGATGCCACGCCAGCAATATGGCTGCGCCCAAATTGGTCGTCGCTGCCACCCAAAACAGCGTAGGGGAGATCAGAGGCGGAGCCACGCCAAGCAAAAAAGTGGGCACCAAGAGCAGCGCCAAGCTTCGGGTAGGCAGCCAATGATCTGGTATCGCCGACGCGCCAAGCCAAGCCCACAATACACCGAGCAGCGCTAGATTGAACCAGCCAACCGCAAAGAGATCGAGAAAGAGATGCAGAAAAATCTGTTGGAGCGCAATATTGGCCTTATCGCCCATTACAAACCCCACAAAGCCCAACGCGCCGCTAAAGGCAAGGCACAGCAGCACAATCGCCCAATCCCATAGCTGAATGGTTAGCGGACGCGTCGGTAATCCCCACGTCGCGCGCCAATAGAGCGCGGCAAAAACCAACCAGAGAATCCCATTAAGCCCAGAAACCATGGCCCCCAACGGCAGCGCGATCGTGCCGATCTGCGTCAACCCATAGCCATTTGACCAAAAGGCGGGGAAGCTGAGCAACGCCAGCACAGCACTAACCGCCATCTGTACGCCAACTCCCTTGGGCAAGGGACGGCCTGTCTGCTGGGGTAAATAATGCCAGATCAGCACCATCATGCCCATAGTCACCCAACCAAAGTACATGAGGTGACTATGGGCATGACGAATCGCGCTAAAATTACTGGCCCAGCCGGGCATCCCCATAACGATTCCAAAACGCAAGAGGACACCCGTGCTAGCGGCCAGCGTCAGTGCAAAGAGCGCCAGTGTAAAGAAAACACTGGAAAGGGTATGCTTCACGCCTATTGCAGGGTGCGGATAAACGCCACCACATTAAACATATCTTCCTCAGTCATAGCCGGATTGCCGCCTTTGGGTGGCATGTCGATACCTGTTGTGTTGAGCGGGTCATCGATACGACGGCCGACTTTAATATATTCGACCATTTCCTCGTCGGTTTTTGTGGTCACAAATTCGCTCTCGCTGGGATGCAAAGTTTTACCAAGTCCTTGCACACCTTTGGCATCAGGCCCATGACAAGCGACACAGGTCGTCTGATAGACTTTCGCGCCCACGGCTGGATCGCCTACAACTGCCGCCACAGGTTCTGGTGTAGCGGTTGGAGGTACAGGCGTAGCAGTGGGTTCTGGGCTGCTCCCACCACATGCGGCCAAGGTGAGCAGCAGTGCCATCAAACACAGAGCAAGGATTATTGGTTGAAAAAACATCTTACGCATCATCTGTTCCTTTATTGACAAATTGATCATAGATGGTACTTATGGACAAACCAGTTAAAAGTCGCGCAAGTACGCTCGACTAAACTACAGGCTATTCGTGCGACTTTTAAGGGTTTTACCTATTAGTCGCGACAAAGGTTGTCGCAGGCTGATGTACCATTCTGTAACAAGTAAACTTGTAGTGGCTCATTTTCCGCTGTGATGAATATGCGCGGCGGTTGCTCCCGCTGTCACAAATTCTGCGTGCAATTCAGCAAAGGTAAAAACCGTGCCGTTCCAGGCTTGTGCAAGTGCCTCGGCCTCGAGCTGTTGCGCCACCGCAGCCAAACCAGACCCCATCGGCGTCAAAAGCTCCTTGCTGTGAATATAATACGCGTTTTGACCATCGATCCACTCTTTGCTGGTATAATCATGCACATAGTACGCGGCGATGGTTAGTTCGCCAGCATGGGCTTTTTCATACATCAGTAGATCGCCGATATCATCGAAGATACGCTGTTCGAATACGCCAGGTGCTTGCTCAATGACCAGGCCAGCGGCAAAACGCTCGTCACTGATGATCATGTTGCACTGGGCGCAAACATCCTCACCATAGAGAATGACGGGCGGCGTATCGGGCGTAATCGTTGCCCCACCACAAGCAGTGATGAGAATGAGAAAAACCCCGCCCAACACTGCGATCCAGCGGTTTATCTTTAGCACTTTTGGGATCATCCTAGTTCGCCCTCCTGATTAAAAATCGGCTTCAACACGAAAACGCCAATAGGCTGCGGTCAGCGCAAGCAAGACCCAAAGCAGCAAGACAGCCACCAGCAAAGCCGTGAGCGCATCCCCATAGGTGCGGGTAGCATAGATCCCTGCCGGACCGAGGATTTCCAGACTCGCGCGCAAATGATTGACGGCAGCGATCTTAAAGACCTGCAAAGGATTAATGAGGGCCAGCGCGAACAGCGTCTGGATCTTGATTTTCATTGCAATCGCGGTGCCCATCAATGCCAAGTCGCCGACAAAAACCAACCCCAGCCAAGTAAAGAGGGCCAATCCCACGGCCAAAGCACTGCTACGGCTCCACGCCGACAGAAAGATGCCCAGGCTCAACGTCACCAGCGCCAACAACAGCGAAAATCCGACCAACGCCCCATATTGCTGGACTTCAACCATCCCCCCTTGCCAGCCGATGATCGCGGCCGAAAGGCCAAAGCCAAGCAAGAGCGCGACCAACAGCGCTGTGCCCAGGCCCACAAATTTACCACACAGCACCTCGACGCGATTGACAGGCTGGGCCAGCAGATAGGCCAAGGTGCCACTTTCGCGTTCGCTCGCCAGACTCTGTGCGCCAATTGTCAAGCCCATCAACGGCACAATTAGGAGCACTAGGTTGATCAAGCTGGCAGCCGTGCGCCCAAAGCCCGCAAACCCCATTAGACCCGCCCCGGTTAATGAAAGCGCGCTCAAGGCCACGGCCAGCCCAGCAAAAGCCAACGCATACAAGAGAAACCAGCGGTTGCGCAGCGAGGAACGTAACTCATAACCAGCTAATGTGACAATTGTCTTGCGTCTCATGCAGATACCCCATTCTTCAGCGAACTGGTTTCAGCGATCGCTAGGTCAATTGCAGCAGTTCCTGAGGCACAATTGCGCGTGGCTGGAGGAACAGCAGGCGTGCTATGCACCAGATGCGGGCGGACAACACGCGGTGGGCTGAGCAAAGAAAGTAATTCCAACGGCGTGCCTTGCGCCAATAACGCACCGTCCTGCAAAATCAGCACCCGATCGGCCAACTGTTCAACTTCGGCCAAATGGTGGCTCGTAAAGAGCAAGGTCTTGCCCGCATGATGCAGCTGCACCAGCAATTGCAAGAAGTCATCGCGTGTTTCGGCATCCAGGTTGCTGGTTGGCTCATCGAGCAACAACACAGGCGGATCTGAAAGTAACGCCAACGCCAGTGCCAACCGTTGTTTCATCCCACCAGAAAGGGCACCAACGGCCTTGCGGTCTTGACCAGTCAGCCCCACCTGCGCTAGCACAATCGGAATCCGGGCCAGCGCGACTTCCTTCAAATGGGCATAGAAGCGGCACGTTTCGATCACGCTCAGGTCATTGTGAAAGGCCAACTCCTGGGGTACATAACCAAAGGAGCGCCGCGCATTGCGTCCATCTTTGCGCAGATCCAAGTTATTCAGCCATAGCTCGCCCTCAGCATCCAACAGGCCCAAAAGGCACTTGATCACAGTGGTTTTGCCTGCGCCATTGACACCCCAAAACGCCACAGCTTGGCCTGGCTCAATTTCGAATGAAAGCTGATCCACAGCCGTAACGGTGGCATCACTCCACCAGGGCCGCCCCGGCTGTGGATAACGCTTGGTCAGGTTCTGTACGCGGATTATGGCTGAACTTTCTGAATGTTTTCCGTCCATTTGGGTTGGTTTTCCTATATGCTTTGCATCGACGCGTGCGGATGGCCCAAGCTGACGATCTGGGCCCACCGGGATTGACGCCCTATCCGTGATCCGGCGCGGCCGCGGTTCCCAATAGAAAAGTCCCACAAAGAGGCCGGCACCAGCCAGCAGCAAGGCAGCCAACCAGTTCATGGCATGTGTGGGTTGGGCCACTACCGGCGTAACGGCGGGCAGCAACGGCTCAATCCGTGGTGCACGATCCGTCAATTTAGGCTTGGGTTTGATGATTGGGAAAGCGCGTGCCGCCAGATCAATCGCCTGTGCGACGGGGCTAAAGTGCAACAAACTGAGATTGGGATGCTGATCGGCAAGATTTTCAAAGAGACTTTCGGCGTGGTACGGGAAATCGCCGATGCCATCTAGCGCCACATCATACCCGACATAATCGCTCCAATAGTTACCGTCCCAGCCATTGCCAGCCAGCGATTCACTGAGATTGCTGCCGCCCCCCTTGATACCCGCCTGTTCCAGATTATCCAGAAAGGTATTGTTGCGCAGGATGTTGCGCTGCACCGCGGGCATCATCAACACGCCGACGTCATTAAAAGCCAACACATTGCGCTCGATCGGCTGGGTAATATCCACCCGGCCAGGTGAGTTATCGAAGAAGATGCCGACCCGATTATCAATATAATAGTTGTCGGTTACCGCCACACCATCCATATCTTTAAGTGCCAATCCATACCCACTAGGCCCCCGATTGGCGCGGAAAGTGTTTCCCGTAATCTGAACATTCTTGCTATACATCAGATAGGCACCAACGGAATTACCATTTAGCTCATTGCCTTCGATCGTCATGCGATCGGTGTACATCATGTGAATGCCGTAGCGACTGTTGAGAAAATGATTGTTGCGCACGCGCGTGCCATCGCTAAACCAGAAGATGGCATCGCGCGCGTTTTCGATGTGGTTGCCCTCGACCAAACACTCTTCGCTCTGCCAAATCCGAATGCTGTCACCGCGCCGAGCAATGTGCAGATCTTTGCCGCTGATGGTATTCCCTATAATCCGCAGACGGTTGGATTCGACGCCGCGGATCCCGTAGAGCACATCTGCCAACTGATTGTTAAGCAGATGAACATTATCAGCGTGCTCCACCACAATGCCACCATCCTCGTGATCGATGATGTTGCCACTGGCCTGGATCGTAAAGCCTTCCACCGTTGTATCGGCAGCTGTAATGGTCAGCACAGTGCCTTTGCCTTCGCCGTCGATAATGGGCAGTTGGCCGTTTACGTTTGGCACACCTTTCAGATATAGCGGTTTATTGATGATAGTAGCGCCATAGTAGATACCATAGGGCACTTCCACCAGGGCACCGGCTTCGGCGCGATCGATAATCGCCTGTAGATCGTCTACCGGTGCTGTCTGTGCGGCAGAGACAATTGGCAAGCACGCGAGAAGGATGGTCAACAGACTGATGAGTGGCAAGCGCACACAGTTCATGGCAAAACATCGCTTTCCGCTCGATCCGCTTGGGCAACCGCCAAGCGTGCCTGCCGTCGATAGTGCAAGCCGACACCCGTCAGAATGGCAGCGAGCAGGGCAAGATACCACCCCATCTGTAGCACGGCTGTTGTGCTAAATTGGCCCACGACGCCTGTGCCCAAGATCGCGGGGGTGAATGGCTTGATCGACGACGAGAGTGCCGCGGTCGGATCGAGATGATTGCCATAGTACCAAAGCCAGATCCACATATCGGCCAGAAAGATGAAGGGAAAGAGCATGGCCGGAATCGCCAGCAGGGCAAACCATTTGCTATGGATCAAGGCAACGCTACTAATCATCAGGGCAATCACCACCATGGCAATGGGGGCCAAGCTGCGTTCTATATTGGCAGCTTTATCCAGTGGTGCCATGCCAATATAGTGATTCAGGCCATCCACCTCGCGCACGTCGCCTTCCATGTGGTTGACATAGACAATCACAAAGAGTCCACTCGGATATTGGGGGGCGTTAAGGCGAATACGCCAGTAGGGCAGAAAAGTCGAGGCAGCAAAGAGGATCGCTGCCGTGATCAGCAATGTGGTGCTCAGCCGAAAGCTTGGCTGTCTGGCGATCTGGGCAATCGTGCTGAGTTCGCTCGCTGTGCGCTGTTCCAAATCCTTTTTATCAACCTTTTTATCAAGTTGTGCGCCTGTAGCCATAAGTCTGTCCTCAATTTTAATCATGGGTGACAGATGTGTTGGGGCATGGCATACCCCAACACATCATAGGGTGAACAGCTTTATCTATTCCTCAGTTACCTATTCCTCAGTAGAGGCAGACGACCCATCCGGCTTGATAAGCAAGTAGCCGGTCATTTCCAGATGGAGCGCCGAGCAGAACTCGGTACAATAATAGCTAAAGACGCCATCCTTGTCAGCATCAAACTCGACAGTGGTTGTTTCCCCTGGTTCGATACTTAAGTTGATATTGTAGGCTGGCATGGCAAACCCATGAACAGCGTCGATGGTCTGTTCAATATTGGTAATGTGCCAGATAACGTGATCACCTTGGTTGATCTCCACATGTTCCGGTGTAAAATGGCTACGGATGGATGTCATCCAGATTTCAACCGTATTGCCGTTCCGCTCAATGCGCTCTTCACCAGCTGTTGTGCCATTTTCATCGACAGCCCACTCTTGTGGGTTCCAGCCAACTTCCGGATAGACCTGCACCGGATTCAGCCGTTCGGCCTTAATGATCTGGGCGTAGTGTGGTTCGCCGATCCCCATGGGCATGTCATAGAGCAGTTGGAGACTGGCCCCCTCGCCACTAATGTCAATCAACTGTAGATTCTGCGGTAACAGCGGGCCGACATTGTTAAAGCGATCCACGGACCACTTATTCAACGCGACTAAGAAATTGCCACCCGGCTCCACGGTATCGCCTTCGACAGCCGCAATATGACCGACGTTATAGTGAATGGATTCCTTGTCGATCAATGTCCAGGCTTCGTCGGCGTGCCCATAATCACCACCCAGCGCCCAGCGCGCCACAGCACTATCCAGATAGAGACTGGTATAGGCATACCCCTGATTATCAAATTGGGTATGCAGTGGGCCAAGCCCCAATTCAACTTGTGCTTCCATCACCGAATCAAAGTTGAGTACAGGAATCCCATAGACATCGGGCGTCCAATCTTGGTTAGCAATCGCGGTCATGATTTTGTCAAAACTGTAGATAGTCACATGCGGGTCAAGCTTGCCGCTGACCACCATATAATCGCCCTTGGGTGTAATGTCAATGCCATGCGGACTCTTGGGTTCGGGAATGAAGTAGAGCAATCCGGCATCGATCGCCGTCTCCAGGGGGACATAGTTGAAGCCATTCACCTTGTTCTCATTGGTAGCGGCTGCGGCAACTGCCTTATTCAGATCGATGACATGCAGGTAGTCCATATCATTCTGACTGGCACCCGACTCAAAAGGCACTGCGCCCTCAACGGCACCGACACCACCCGTGGCGCGCTCGGTGTTAAAGCTGTTACAGAAGATCCAGCCATCACTCACTAATTTGCCGCTGTCACAGAGATCTTGCCAGTAGGGTGGCAATTCCAAAGCAAAGGACTCGTCGGGCAAGATGCGCCCTTGTTCACGGTCAAATTTCCAAAAGGTAACCATGCCGCGGTATTCATCGTTGTAGTCGGCGATAGGCGCATAGCCACCACCAGGAGGCGCAGCGTATTGCCCTCCTTCAATCACCCATTCTGTATCGGGCGTGACAAAGGTGCCGCCGTGGTCGTTCATGGCGATGGGATTTTTGATGAGCTGTTTGGTCTCAAAGTCGCGTAGGTCCACCACACCCACACGCGCTTGGGCCTTATCGTTGATAAAAACGAACTGACCATCGTACATACCGCCAGTTTCGCTCAGGGCAGGGTGATGTGTATCACCCCAGCGCACGTCAGCGCTCAGGACGTCGCCCGCGGCAAACATGGCTTCCTGGGAGACTTCCCCATAGCCATAGCCTTGCCACGGCTCCGGCGCAAAGACCGCGATCGTGCGCAAGATACGCATAGACGGCACGGCAATTACGTGAATCTGGCCACTATGCCCACCCGACGCAAACATCAGGTAAGGGTCGTGTTGGCCGCTAGGCATATAGGTTTTGAGCGCAGCATAGACATTTTCTGTCGTGAAGCCTCGTTCAGAGACTAATGCCGCGGCCGCGTCGCCCAGGCCTTCCACATTGGCAATGGGTGCAGATGCTGGCGCCCCATTGCCAGCGAACTGAAGTACGGACATTGCAACCACAGCCACGAACAGTAGACCAATGATCGCATACAAAACAGAGCGTTTCATGAGTTCATTCCTTTTTCTGGATGCACACGCTACCATTGCCGATCACTATACAATCAATAGTTGTGCAATCAATAGCTATGCAGAGGAGTTAGTCGTCTTTGTTTCATTCGTTTCTGTATCGTAACGGGCTTATACGCTCCTGTATGCGACTTTTGTCTCGTCGGTGTATATTGGTCAAAAGGAAGGGAGATAAAAGGAAGGGACACATGCGGGGAAATGCAGCATAAGGGTGCCATTGGCTTGTATTTGGCTAGCCTTCGGCAAGACAGTATAATTTATAGCTGTATCAACAGATTCTCAATCATTTTTGCTTTAGCCATTTTCAACTGAATGATTGCGTCCCATTCGCTCCCAAAAACGTGTCCAGAGAATGAATCATGACAAACCTATCCGATAGGCAACAATCCACGCTAGATCTGCTTGCGCAAGTGCCTTATCTACACGCGCAATCCGCAGAGGTGATGCAGGAACTAGTCGCGGTGGCACAGTGCCTGCGTTTCTCATCGGGCACGATGCTATTTTGTGAAGGCGATCCAACTGCCGGGTTTTATGTAATTGAAGAGGGCAGTGTTAAGATCAGTCGTTTCACCTTGGAAGGGCGCGAACATATCCTGCGGATCTTTGGCAAAGGGGATTCTTTTAATGAGGTCAGCGCGCTGGACGGTGGCCCCAACCCGGCAACCGCCACCGCGTTCACGGATGTAACGATCTGGCGCATTGCTCGTATCGATCTACAGCAAGTGGCAAAGCGGCACCCCGATCTGGCTTGGGCTTTGCTGGCGAGTATTGCCGTCCATACGCGCTACTTGGTTAGCCTTGTCGAAGATTTAGCTATCCGCAGCGTCAAAGGACGTCTGGCCCATCTGCTGCTGGAGCAGGCAAAAACCAATCAGTCTGACGAAGTGCCCCGCTATATGACCCATGAAGAAATGGCAAACCATTTGGGCACCGTGCGCGAAATGATTGGCAGGGGACTGAATAGTCTTTCTGCCGCCGAGATCATCAAAATCGAGCGCCACCAGATCACCATCCTCGATCCGGAACGCCTGGCCTTGGAAGCCGCGACCTAGCAGGAGCGCAATCGGCAGTGATTCGGCAGTGATGCCGATGACAATTCCGGTGGATGCGACATAAGTCACAGTCGGCGCATGGGCATGGGACTACACTGTAGCTTGTCGTACTGGACTAGCGCTAGGACATAAGGCATGAAACCATTCCCAATCATCCATCTGGACTTGTGTACTGGGTGTCATCGTTGTGTTGACATCTGTCCCACCCATGCCCTGGCACAGATAGCTGGGAAAGCAGAGCTTGCATACCCTGATCAATGTACCTATTGTACGGCCTGTGAAGATACCTGCCCAGAAGATGCCATTGAGTTACCATTCCTCGTTGTGTTTGCAACAGATGTATCTGCAACAGAAAATCAGGAGACATTGCCAGACATGAAACCACCTTGCTCATGACAAAATCAGCGATTAGGCAAAGCCTTAGCCGTGCGCCCTTGATGCTATTGGCGCTACTTTCGTTATTGATCGCCCTGTGGGCAGGGCTGATTCGGATGGGATGGGGATGGCCGATCCTCCAACCAACCTTGCTCATGGCGCATGGCCCCCTCATGGTCAGTGGCTTTTTGGGGACATTGATCAGTCTGGAGCGAGCAGTCGCTCTAGAATTGCGCTGGCCCTATGCGGCACCGTTGCTAACCGGTACGGGTGCCATCATCCTTGCCAGCGGCATATCAGGTTGGCTAGGACCGCTTCTGATCACGCTGGGTAGTGTGCTGATGGTGATTATCGTGCTCCAGATTCTGCGTATTCACATCACGTTGTATACAGGCGTGATCCTGATCGGATCGGGCTGTTGGCTGATCGGCAATCTATTCTGGGTAAGCGGGCAGCCTGTAGCCCATGTGATTGCGTGGTGGATCGGCTTTCCACTGCTCACCGTGGCTGGTGAGCGGCTAGAGCTAGGTCGACTGCTGCGCCTCTCCACCAAAACAACCGCGAGCTTTATTGCTAGTATCATCCTATTCGTAGCTGGTGCAGCCATTTCCACTGTCCAATATACGCGCGGAGTGCAAATAACTGGCGTGGCAATGGTTCTGATGGCCGCTTGGCTGTTGCGCTATGATATTGCCAGCCGCCGCATCAAGGCGGGCGGACAGGCGCGCTTTATCGCCATCAGCTTGCTTTCTGGCTATGGCTGGTTAGCGTTTGGTGGTATCCTGACCGTGTTATATGCTGGCCTGACCGCTGGCCCGATCTATGATGCCATGCTACACACAATTTTCCTGGGTTTTACCTTTACCATGATCTTTGCCCACGCACCGATCATTTTCCCTGCTGTGCTGGCGCGTTCTTTCCACTATACGCCGCGCTTCTATAGCCATCTGATCTTGCTCCATGTCACATTAGCCTTGCGTATCACAGGCGATTTGCTATTCTGGGGGCCGGGTCGATTGTGGGGAGGTCTACTCAATGCGGTTGTACTCATTCTGTTCTTGAGCAATACGTTGGCTTCTATCCGCAAATAACCATTTCTTCATCAACACCCTGTAGGAACTACGTTCATGCCGTTTATCACACGCCTATTTATCAAAACGGCCCTGTTCTGCTTAGTCGTGGCATTGCTCTGCGGCCTGCTGATTGGCTTGCAGCCGCTACTCGATATGCCGCTGTGGTTAGTGGGCCTAACACCCGTCTACTTTCATCTATTTATGGTAGGGTGGGTCACTCAGATTATTGTTGGTGTCGCATACTGGATGTTCCCCAAACAGTCCAAAGCAAATCCACGCGGCTCAGATACGCTGGCGTGGATCACCTATGTGCTCCTCAATAGTGGTCTGCTCCTGCGTACCATCGCGGAGCCGGCGCGTATCGTGCAGACGGGGCAACTCTGGGGTTGGCTGTTGGCAGCTTCGGCTTTGTTACAATGGGTGGGTGGTCTTGCTTTTGTGGCAAACACTTGGCCGCGTATTAAGGAGCGCTAGTATGCCACGCCTTAGTGTATGGTTTATTCGTACCGCCCTGCTCTACCTAGCCTGTGGTTTTTCGCTGGGCGGGCTACTGCTTTGGAACAAGGGCTTGCCCATTCATCCCGACATCTGGCGTCTGCTGCCTGCCCACATGGAGTTTTTGCTGCTGGGGTGGACCCTGCAACTGGTGATTGGTGTCGCCTATTGGATCTTGCCCCGCTTTCGGAGTGAACGCAGCAAGTCCGAACTAGTCTGGTTGACCTTTGGCTTGCTGAATGTGGGCATCTGGTTTGTCGCCATTGGGGGATTCATGCGTGCGCTACCCCTTGTACAATTGGCCGGGCGACTGCTGGAAACGGCCGCGATTGTTGCCTTTGTAATTCATGCCTGGCTGCGCGTCAAACCGGCTGGTCAATAGACGATCCACTCGAGTCGCGAAAAACGGAGTCGCGAAAAACGGACTAGGGCAAAAGTCCGCTTGACCGCTTGCTACCACCCTTCGCTACACGAAATTCCTGCCTCCTATCTGATAAATCTCGCCCACCCTTACCCTGATCATGCTACATCTGCTAGCGATGTGCCCAAAAACCAATGCGCGGCTAGTAGGGTGATCGGCAGTCTATGCTATAATAAAATGCGATTCTGTTCACTCCTGCGGCATCGTGCAGTTTGATTCGCCCAATCGTCCAATTTAAATGAGATGAAAGACATCTATGCAGGAACTTGTGGAAGGCAGCCTTCTTTGGGAACCTTCGGCTGCCGACATTAAGGAAGCAAACGTAACCCGTTACATGGCTTGGCTACAACAGACGCATGGAAAAACCTTTGCCAATTACCAAGCACTCTGGCAGTGGTCGGTTACTGAAATTGAGCAATTTTGGGGGTCGCTTTGGGAATATTTTGATATCATTGCGACCACGCCTTATACCGCGGTGTTGGCCGAGCGTACCATGCCCGGCGCACAGTGGTTTGTGGGCGCGCATCTGAACTATGCCGAAAATTTCTTTCGCCATCGCCACAGTACACACCCAGCCATCCTCTATCAAGCGGAAGATGCCCCGCTGCGTACCATCAGTTGGCCAGATTTATATACCCAGACCGCCAAGCTAGCGCAAGCCTTCAAAGTGTTGGGCGTCGAACGCGGCGACCGTGTGGCAGCTTATCTGCCCAACATGCCCGAAACAATTGCGGCCTTTCTGGCGACGGCCAGCCTGGGCGCGATCTGGTCGAGTTGCCCGCCCGATTTTGGTGATCGCAGTGTCCTCGATCGGTTCTCCCAGATCGAACCTAAAGTGCTGCTCGCGACGGATGGCTACCGCTGGCAGGGCAAAGAATTTGACCGCGCCGACGTGGTTGCCAAACTTCAAGCGCAGCTACCTAGCCTACAAAAGACTGTGCTGATTCCTGGGTTGGCAGATGGCAGCCGCGCCACACCGCTGGCCAATATGGTCCTATGGGATGACTTGTTAGCCAGCAGCACGGCCACTACGCTTGACTACGCGCAAGTTCCCTTTGATCATCCACTGTGGGTACTCTACTCTTCGGGCACCACCGGCCTGCCCAAACCGATTGTCCAAGGCCACGGTGGTATTCTGCTGGAACAATTGAAAGCCACCCATTTACACCTGGATCTCAAGCTGGAGGATCACCTTTTTTGGTACACCAGCACTGGCTGGATGATGTGGAATTTTCTGGTGGGTGGACTCTTGAATGGCTCGACCATCATTCTCTATAATGGCAGCCCCAGTTATCCCGACATGAACACGCTCTGGCGACTGGCCGAGCAGACGGGCATGACCTACTTTGGCACCAGCGCGGCCTTTCTTCTGGCCTGTATGAAAGCCGACATTCATCCCGGGCGCGATTGCGATCTGCGCACGCTGCGCGCCGTGGGCTCCACGGGCTCACCCCTGCCCGTGGCTGGATTTCAATGGGTCTACACCCAGGTAAGCAACACGGTTGCCCTCGAATCGCTTAGTGGCGGTACCGATGTATGTACCGCATTTATTGGTGGCACGCGGCTGCAACCGATCTTCGCCGGTGAATTGCAAGCCCCCATGCTCGGTGCCAAGATCCAATCTTTCAACGAGGCGGGCGAAGCGGTAAGCAATGAAGTGGGCGAACTGGTGATCGCTGCGCCCATGCCCTCGATGCCCCTCTATTTCTGGAATGATCCGGCGATGGTACGCTATCGCGAAAGTTACTTCGCGATGTTCCCTGGCGTCTGGCGGCATGGCGATTGGCTCAAGATCAACGCGCGTAATGGCTGTGTGATCTATGGTCGTTCGGACTCGACCATCAATCGCCAGGGTGTGCGCATGGGTACCAGCGAGATCTACCAGGCGATCGAGCGTATTCCCGAAGTGCTCGACAGTTTGATTATCGACCTGGAACTGCTGGGGCGTGACTCGTACATGCCGCTCTTCATTGTCCTGCGCGCCGATACAGCGTTGACCGACGAACTCAAAATGCGCATCAATGCCCGCATCCGTCATGAGATCTCGCCGCGACATACGCCGAATGCGATCTTTGCCATTCGTGAAGTACCTTATACGCTGAGTGGCAAGAAGATGGAAGTACCCGTACGCAAAATTCTCCTCGGCCATCCAGTGGAAAAAGCCGCCAATGTCGGTGCCATGCGCAACCCCCAATCGCTGGACTATTTTGTGCAATTTGCGCAACAGCTCAATTCTACAACCGTAACGTTAGCAAAGTAACGAGAGACCAATGAAACTCATCACCTATCAATTTAATGGGGAAACCAAGCTGGGTGCGCTCAGTGGCGAAAATGTCATCGATCTGGCAAGCGCCTATGCGGCTAGCGGACAGGCAGGCGCTTTTCCAGCGGATATGATCGCACTGCTGAAAGAGGGGGACGCAGGGCTGGGCAAAGCCCGCAGCGCGTTGCTGGCCAGCGCCGATGCATCGGCACACACCGTGCCAATCATGGCCGTGAGCTTTTTGCCACCCGTTGTGCGCGCCGGTAAAGTGATTGCCCTGGGGCGCAACTATGCCGAACACGCCAAAGAAGGTGGCGCAGAAGTGCCGGACTATCCCATGTGGTTTCACAAAACGCACACTTCGCTCAACGGCCACTTGCAGCCCGTGATCATTCCGCCGGGTACGAGCAAAGTCGATTATGAAGGCGAGCTGGCGGTGATTATTGGCAAGACTTGCAAGCAGGTCTCGGTCGAAGACGCGCTCGATTATGTAGCCGGGTATGCCGTGGCGAATGATATCTCGGCGCGCGATTGGCAGCGGCGCACCAGCCAATTCGCCGCCGGTAAGATGGTCGATACCTTTGGCCCGCTGGGTCCAGCCTTGGTAACCAAAGACGAAGTGGCCGATGTGCAGAATCTGCGCATTCGCACCCACCTAAATGGCGAGCTGATGCAGGATGGCAACACCAAGGATATGATCTTTAGCGTGGCATTCAGCATTGCCGATCTCTCGCGCATCTGCACGCTGGAGGTAGGCGATGTAATTCTGACGGGTACACCCGAGGGCGTAGGCTTTGCCCGCAAGCCGCCCGTGTTTATGCAGGCCGGCGATATGATCTCAGTTGACATCGAAGGATTGGGCGTACTGACCAATCCACTGAAAAATTATGCGTGATCGTGGTGCATACCATACCGCGCACGTTAGGCAACGAATACGAAGAAGGGGTTCTCTATGTCTACAGGCGTAGCTTATACAATCACACTGCGGTGCCAGATTCCCAACCTGCCCGGGATGTTGGGCAAACTAGCCACGGCGATTGGCGAAGCCGGTGGCGATATTGGTGCCGTTGATATTGTGCGTGCCGAACGGACCTTTATGGTGCGCGATATTACCGTGCGCGTTCAAGATGAAGACCATGGCGCGCAATTGGTGGCATTGGTCAACGGCTTACCAGCCATGAGTGTGCTCCAGGTCAGCGATCGCGTCTTTCTCACCCATCTGGGCGGCAAGCTGGCGATCCAAAGCAAGGTGCCGCTGAAGACGCGCGACGATCTGTCACTGGCCTATACGCCGGGGGTAGCGCGTGTCTGCCAGGCCATCGCTGCCGATCCATCCAAAGCCTATGCGCTCACGATCAAACGCAACTCGGTGGCCGTCATCTCTGATGGCAGTGCGGTGTTGGGGTTGGGCAATATTGGTCCAGAAGCGGCGCTGCCAGTGATGGAAGGCAAGGCGATTCTTTTCAAAGAGCTGGCCGACATCGACGCCTTTCCGCTCTGCTTGCGCAGCCAGGATCCGGCGATCATCGTCGCCACCGTCGAGCAGATCGCGCCGGTCTTTGGCGCGATTAATCTCGAAGATATTGCGGCCCCCAACTGCTTTACCGTGGAAGATCAATTGATCGAGCGGCTCGACATTCCGGTGATGCACGACGACCAGCATGGCACGGCGGTAGTGGTGATTGCTGCGCTACGCAACGCCTTGCGCGTGATCGGCAAACGTTTGCAAGATGTGCGCGTGGTTGTCAATGGCATTGGAGCGGCGGGGACAGCCACCATTCGCATGTTACAGGAAGCCGACGTGGGTGAGATCACAGCCTGTGATCGCCAGGGCATTCTCTGGCGGGGCGATGACAGCGGCTTGACCCATGTACAGCGCAGCATTGCCGCCCAGACCAATGCCGATGGTCGCCGCGGCAGTTTGGCCGATGCGCTGATCGGCGCAGATGTGTTCATTGGGGTCTCGGTGGGCAATATTCTGACGGTAGAGATGGTCAAACGCATGAACAAAGATGCCGTTGTCTTTGCGCTGGCCAATCCCGTTCCCGAAGGCGACCCCGATGTGCTGCGCGAACATGTACGCATTGTGGCCACTGGGCGCTCGGATCAGCCCAACCAGATCAACAACGTGCTCAGTTTTCCAGGCATCTTCCGGGGCGCGCTCAATGTCAATGCCTCGGCCATTACCAGCAAAATGCGTTTGGCAGCAGCGGAAGCTATGGCAGCCTTGATCACAGAAGAAGAGCTGAACGAAGATTATATCGTGCCCAGTGTTTTCAATCGCGCCCTGGTGCCGCAGATCGCCGACGCCGTGGCGCTGGCCGCCGTGGCCGAAGGCGTGGCGCGGCGCAGTTACACACCAACGAGCTAACCCGATGACCAACCGGCTGCAAGATAAAATTGCCCTGATTACAGGTGCGGCCTCTGGCATTGGTTGGGCGACGGTGACGCGCTTTGCCAGCGAAGGCGCACAGGTCGTCGCGACCGATGTCAACCTGGCCGCGCTGACGGCGCTGACCGACACGCTACCAAAGAGTAGTCACCCAATTACCGCGCTCGCCTGTGATGTCACGCGTGCCGCCGAGACCGAGCAGGTGGTCGCCGAGACAGTCGCGCGCTTTGGCCGACTGGACATTCTAGTCAATTCGGCAGGCATTACGCCGCGCACGGTTGATCCAGCAGCCGACGTGGCGGCGCGGTGGGATGCGGTGATGGCAGTCAATGCCAAGGGCACGATGCTTATGTGTCACGCGGCGGTGGCGGCCATGCGCCGCACGGGTGGCGGTGCGATTGTCAACATTGCTTCGATTATGGGATTGGTAGGCTATCCGCCCGCTTTGCCCTTTTCAGATGGCTTCAGCGCCTATCCGCAGAGCAAAGGAGCCGTTGTACAGTTGACGCGCGATCTGGGGGTGCGGGTGGCCAGCGAAGGTATTCGCGTCAATGTGGTCTGTCCGGGCTTTGTCTATACGGCGCTCACCGCCAACGTCACTGGCGATCCGGCAGTACATGCTACCATGCGCGCGCTCCATCCCATGGGGCGCTTGGGCCAGCCAGCCGAGATCGCCAATGTGATTCTCTTTCTCGCTTCGGATGAGGCATCGTTTGTGACGGGTGCGGCCTGGCCGGTCGATGGTGGCTATACGGCGATGTAAATCCCGCCATGAATGGCTTACTTTTGCCCATGCGTACTGGGAGGGGATCATGGGAAGAATCGTCGCCCATCCCAGCCTAAAGGCGTGGGGTTAAGCAACAGCGCCCCCTGAACGGGGCTGCATCAGCAACCATAGCCCCCTTTGAGGGGGCGTTGTTCTGTAGCCCTGTTGGCTTTAGCCCAGGGCGATTACAAATCCACTTCTTGCTGCCCCGAAATTAAGACGACTTTGTTGTTACCGTTGAGGGTGCTCAATTCGTTGAGAAATTCTTGCAGATTTGTGCCAGCTTTCATCTCAACTCCGTAGACAAGTTCGGTCAATGTGCCCGCCTGCACAGTTTCCATGGCAACCAGATCCCACTGTTTGAGGAAGCGCCGAAAGGCAGTCTCAAAAACGGTGGCATAGGGCAGATCGGCGGGCAGGCGCACTTTGAGCAGATGACGGCTGGCCGGTTTGGCAAAGAAATCAAAGCGGATCATGATCCACATGAGCAAGCAGATCACAATCGTCGAAACCGCGGCCAGGAGATAAAAGCGGGTGCCACAAGCCATACCCACGGCCATGGCAAAGAAGATAAAGCCCACATCGCGCGTATCCTTGATCGCGTTACGAAAACGCACAATCGAGAGCGCGCCCACCAGGGTAAACGCCCGCGCAATATTCGATCCGATAATCAACATAATAATCCCAACGACCATACTCATCAGCACCAACGTATGCACGTAAGACTGCGTATAGGCCGGAGCGCGATGAGTGATCTGGTAGGTCCAGCCCACAATACTGGATAACGTAAAGCTGAGCACAATCGTCAAAAGCACATCCGTGGCCGAAAAATCGGTTGCGGTTGTTCCCAAATTTTGCAGCGCTTGTACGAGCTCCATCTCTTCTCCTTATGAGTTAGGCGACAATGCGCTGGCGTTGCGCAATGGCCCCGCTTTGTCCTAATGCCAGGCAATACTTGCTAATCCGCCGGGGGGAACAGCGCTGCTGACTGATCAGGCTTGCGAGCCAATAGGGTACCGTGTGATTGACCTTGACTTCCATCACACACAGGTGCGGCGCAAGAAAATATTGGCCAGCAGTGGTGCCGGGGGAAAGCAAGCTCAAATCATGAATTCGGCCACGTAGTTGTGTATCAAAAGTCACGCGCAGATCGGTATACGGGTCAAGACCATTCAGAGCCAACCGCTGATAGGTGACCACACAGGCGGGTTGCAAATGCAACGTCGCGTGTAAATAGGCCACTTCGCGCAAGGTCGCTTCATCTCCAGCGCCCAAGGCTGACCAGATCGTAGGATAGGCAGCAGGATCGATGGCACTGCCATAGGGCAACGCAACCCGCCGTTTACTCATCAACTGATTCTGGCGCTGCTTGATCTCGACATAGCAGCGC
The DNA here is from genome assembly GCA_034437715.1 of Caldilineaceae bacterium. GTDB lineage: Bacteria > Chloroflexota > Anaerolineae > Caldilineales > Caldilineaceae > JAHBVH01. Next base: position 4,795 of record DAOTTR010000387.1, on the reverse strand, counting down.
GTCTCCGCGGTCACTGTATGGTCGCCATAGACGCGCACGCGCACTTTGCGGCGGCTGCGATGCCCCTCAACTTTATCCCAGTAGGCGCGATAATTGGGCGTATCATAATAGAGGCTGGCAATTGTATACGCGCTGGCGTTAGCACTGTGTTGGTCAGGCACCATCGTATCCGCCAACCCAGCCAGAATCGCCCTGCGCTGGTCATGGGTAATGAGATATTTTAATTCGTGGCGCAACTCGGTTTTCAAACGCACGCTAGTTCACCTCGCCGGGGGAGCCATCGATCGCACGGCTGGCGCGCCAATTTTCGGGCAGATTGGGATCACCCGCGGAATTGGCGAATTCGAGCGAGTAGCCGCGCCCATCGGGCAGCAGCGACCAAGCGCCGTCATCGTCATAGGTGACAGCAGTGAGGATCGCGCCAGTGGCACTATGCACGGCAATCGTTTCGCCGCGGTCCGATAGCTTGCCGGTAAAGACACCGGCAATTTCCACATCTGGGTAGCGTTCGCGAAACTCGCCAAAGTCGCTGACCAGGGTCAGGATTGCACCACTGGTCAAGGTTGTATACGCGGGAAAGCGGAAATCGACGCCAGACAAGTAGGCATTCGACAGGTCAATGGGCACATCACCCATGTTGGTCAATTCAATAAACTCATCGCGCTCATCTTCCAATGGATGATACATCAATTCGGTGATGCGTAGCTGCGGTTGCTGATCGGGCAGACGGAAAGCTGCTTCGGCGAGCGCGCTCCAATTCTCCCCGACGTTGAGGCGCGCCTTCACAACGGTTGCGGTGGTCAACGCCAATGGTGCCTGATAGCGTAGCGCGCTGGCAGATGGCAGGCCCGTTACCAGTACGCGTGGGTCACTGCCATCTAGGGTGTAATAGATGTCGCCGGTTGGCGCTTGCAGGGTCAATGCCAAGGGCGCGGTAAAGACGCCGCCAAACTGACTGAACTGGGGCGGATCGAAGGCAGGATAGTACCCCGCCTGCCGCGTTAACCCCAGTAACTTGTCATTGTTGCCCACCATCTGTTGCGCAACAGCATCGCGCGCGTTGAACCAATCCGCTTGGGTAATGGGCGGTTCATAGCGGGCATCACCCCAGCGCGCAGATTCAGCGATAATCGCCATTGCCACTTCGCCGGTAATGGCTAGCCAGCGCGCCTGGGCATTGGCGGGTGTCAGCGCGCCATCATTGAACAGGTGTTTATAGAGTCGATCGGCAAAGAGCAAACGAAAATCGGGGTTTTCCATCAGGGCCAGAAAGGCCAGCTTGATCACATTCGGAAAGGGCCGCCCTTCCTCACTATCCGGCCCCAGGTTGATCGCTGCGCCATCATTCCAGGTATCTTCGCCATCCCAAACCCAAAAAAGATTTTTACCAGCCGGATAGCTGACATCGGCATACCAATTGTTGTTCGGCCAATCGCCGTTGCCTGCATACCAATTCACAATCAGGTAATCGCTAAACTGGATGGGATCAATAAATTCGAGCATGGTGGTGTAGCGGCTGGGATCGGCCAATCCACCAGCCTGGGCCAACTGTATCAGAATAGTGAAACGATCGGCCAGCCCCTCGATCATGCCTCCATGATTGACAGCAAACCAATCGGTTTTATCACCGCCCAAATAGGCGCTGGCAAAAGCATGATCCGGGCGCTCGACCAAGTTGTACAACCCCCAATAGAGGCCATTGAGGTATAAATGGACAAACATGCCATGCACCCCCACCCCCGACGTGGCAAGCTGGGCATCGCGCAGCCACTCATCGCGCGCATAGGTGGTCTGGCGATGATCCACCTGGCGATCCGGCGCAGGTGGATGACCAGCAAAGCTGCGATCCACCCCGGCGCGCAGAATCACCGTATCAAATTCAGTGACCGGCGAATCGGCAAACAACGGATAATCTAGCTTGGGCGCGCCATATTGGCGCTTAAAAAAGAGGCGGAAGGAATGTTTGGGCATAAATTCCCAGCGTCCTGCGCCGCCTTGGATGCGCAAGCCGGCATTGATCTGAAAGCCCGTTTGCACAGCGTCGGGGTAAATCAACTCGGCGGAAACGGAACGTTCGGTTTCTGGACCGCGGTCACGCGGGTGCGCATAAAGATCCAGGCTTGCTACCGGCATCACGAGCGATAGCGTTGGAAGCGTACGCAAACTTGCGTCGAGCAGGGCGCCGTAGTGTGGATCGTTGACAATGGTCGGGTCCATCGCATAGTCCATCACGCGCGGTTCGCCTGCGCTGTAGCCACCAAAGGTGTTTTCGTGAATTCCCAGCGTCGCCGGAAAACCGGGCGGCAACAGCGGTTGACGGCGCACGGCGTCGGTGAAAATGTAGGTATAGGTGGTTACAGGGGCAGGACGCGCGGCATCGACAAATGCGCCGGCGCGCAAGATGGTTGTGGTAGCCACAGCAATCGGCGCGGTGTAGGGCAATCCGGCAGCAAGCGTTGGTTCACTGCCATCAAGCGTATAGCGGATGCGCGCGTCGGCTGTGGTGGTTGTCAGGTCAACGGTAAAGGGGGCGGCATAGAAACCGTGGGGCACGCTCGCCGCCACTGGCGCAACCGCGCCGCGCCACAGGGCATTGGTGGTATTCGCCGCGCCAGGGGTTGGCTGTTCAAAAAAGCCATAGGCGATCTCCCCCTCGGGGGATGGGGGCAGCAATCCATAGGAAACATTGAGTTGTTGGGCCGGATAGGTTACGGCGGAACCATCGAGGTGGCGGCGCGTATTGGGCGCATACAGGGCTAGAAACCCACCTTCGCCGGCCAGCCGAAAGTTGGTATGCAGATTTTGAATTTCGCCATCGACATCTTGGGTTTTGATGCTGCGGCGATCTTTGTCAGATGCATAAAGCACCAGATAGGCACCGGGGGCTAGTTGCAGATTGGGGAAAACCCACTTGTTGGGTTGTGTATCGTCATCGGTGAGCGACCAACCAGCCAGATCAACAGTTTGCGCCGTGGGGTTGTAGAGTTCGATCCAATCGACAAAGTCATCATCTTCATCGGCCAAATTGCTATCCTGGTTGGCCATAAACTCGTTGATCACAACACGAGAGGCCGTGCCCGCCCCTGGCATATTCGGGTCGGCCAAGAGACGCGGGAGATGAAAGAGACAGAAAAGCAACAACAGCGCCCAGAACAAATATGGCAACAACGATTTTCGAGTAGACATGGTTCTTCTTCAACGTGACCGGTAGCCTGGGCAGGGCAACCGGCATCAAGCCTTCGCCAAGCCAACCACCATTATAGCATATCACCTTGTAGAGACCCTGTGAAAATCGGCACAAGATACAATTCGTGTACCGTGCGCGGGAGAAACCAGGTTGCTTTTAGAAAATGAAACGGAGACTTTCGTAGTTTCAGACCCCTGACGGGGATTTAGTCGATCCGGACCTGGAAAAAGAATATCCAGTGATGGCGTTGTAGCGGGTTTCAGACCCCTGACGGGGATTTAGTCGATCCGGACCTCGTGGCACCTGCACCAGATGGAAGCAAGTGGTTGAGTTTCAGACCCCTGACGGGGATTTAGTCGATCCGGACAAACTGACTTACCTGGGTGGAACGGAGACAGCCCTAAAAGTTTCAGACCCCTGACGGGGATTTAGTCGATCCGGACTGCCGGTGCAAATTGCTCCGTCAGAGAAGGTTGTACAGGTTTCAGACCCCTGACGGGGATTTAGTCGATCCGGACGCATCACAAAGTCGGCCGCCGCTGATAAGGTTATTGGTTTCAGACCCCTGACGGGGATTTAGTCGATCCGGACAAATTACACTTAGTACAGGTACTAATAGTGAAGGACACAAGTTTCAGACCCCTGACGGGGATTTAGTCGATCCGGACTTCAGGAATTATTGGTGCAAATCGGCGTCAGTTCTATGTTTCAGACCCCTGACGGGGATTTAGTCGATCCGGACTACTTGTGCTATCAACTATGTTAAGGGTAACAAATACAAGTTTCAGACCCCTGACGGGGATTTAGTCGATCCGGACTAATGTACGGCCTAAGGTGGCCAGTATGGCACCTGGTTTCAGACCCCTGACGGGGATTTAGTCGATCCGGACCAGCTTGGTCTGTTCGTGAGCAGTCAAATGCCCACGAGTTTCAGACCCCTGACGGGGATTTAGTCGATCCGGACGCGGGTATTTATACCCCAGAAGAACTTGAATGGTTTGTTTCAGACCCCTGACGGGGATTTAGTCGATCCGGACCTAACACATAGCCCATTTCTCTGTATTGGAGTACTTCGTTTCAGACCCCTGACGGGGATTTAGTCGATCCGGACCGCCACCACCGGCGACGGCAACACCGGTTGCCACGGAGGTTTCAGACCCCTGACGGGGATTTAGTCGATCCGGACCGATATGGGCGTGGAATGTATGCATGGCCAACATGAAGTTTCAGACCCCTGACGGGGATTTAGTCGATCCGGACCTTGGGTTAGGGGGCGGGCAAGCCAATTGCTGGCAACAGGTTTCAGACCCCTGACGGGGATTTAGTCGATCCGGACCGTCGCGTTAGACGTGTTAAATCAGGGAGCGCATGAGGTTTCAGACCCCTGACGGGGATTTAGTCGATCCGGACTGAGGTATGATTACTCAAACTCGGAATGTCAGCTGTTCGTTTCAGACCCCTGACGGGGATTTAGTCGATCCGGACAGGAGGCGGAGACAGATGGGTATGCCCCCAATCAGAAGTTTCAGACCCCTGACGGGGATTTAGTCGATCCGGACCATTGTCCTAGGAGTATTAATTATCCTAGGTTCATTGATGTTTCAGACC
>DAOTTR010000386.1:0-2815 GCA_034437715.1 Caldilineaceae bacterium | reverse complement strand
TATCCAGCGCTTGCCAAACAAAATCATGCGTAGGGGCGGCTTGCAGCCGCCCCGCGTTTGGCTCGCTGCGAACGGGCGGCTGCAAGCCGCCCCTACTGGATACTTGATTCTTTGCAATGGCCTAATACTACTGTGATCAAGGGTTCCACTGCTTCGTGCTTCTGTGTCATTGGTTACCCAATGGGTTTTGGCACGTGCTTGTCCAAGGAGTTGGATAGAGGAAAGATAGTACCAAAGCCCGGTGGCTTTGGGTCAGGCCGGTGGAAACGACCTGGGGGCATCCGCTGATTGATCGATTTTCCCGTAACGTTTGCAATGTATCGCATCGTCGTTACAGTTAACCCCGTCTTGCCATTCGCAAGTTCGGGAACCCCATCCTCGTCACCCGCACGCGCAACAATAGTTGCCGCCATGCGGGCCATGCGCTCTCTTTCCTATGAGATTAGTTTATGGCCGCTAGACACCTCCCCTGCAAACACAATTCTGACAAAAATTACAAACTTTACTCGTGCGTAAAGCTACCACAACAGTGTAGCAGAAAAATTTTCCATTGACAACCCTCTTTTCCTGTAAGGAGCTTGCAAAATCCCTACAGTGCGGGTGAGGAGCATCCCTTGCCTGAGAAGCTTTGACGGCAATGGCCGCTTATGCCTATAATGTACAGAGCTAGACCCATGATCCGTCAATCGTCTTTGCGGCCGTACGTCATCCATTGTCACAAGTTGATTGTTCGCTACTTTGCTATCCAACCACAACTTGGGATACGGCTGGATAGTGCTGAGGAACCCTATGAAAACCTTATCAATCATTCGTCACGCCAAAGCTGCCCCGCCAGACAAGTATGCCAACGATTTTGATCGTCCGCTCACCAATCGTGGGCAAAAAGATGCGTTGCAGATCGGCCAGCTTGCGGCTACGCTAGAGCCACCTGTGGATTGGTTGATCAGTTCACCAGCGGTCCGCACGCGCGAAACAACTGAATCACTGGTCAAAACGTTGCCCTATACCAAAAGTGTCCAGTGGGAAGAGAGCGCCTATTTGGCCGACGCAGAACAATGGCTGGCCTTGCTGCGCACAGCCCCGCCCGAAGCCGAACACATTGCGATCATTGGTCACAACCCAGGGATTTCCGATCTCGTTGCGCGCCTGGCGGGTGGTGCCGTGACCCATCTGAGCTTTCATTTGCCCACGGCCGCGCTGGCCACGCTTGCGCTTGAAATCTTCTGGTGGAACCAAATTCGCTGGGGGTGCGGTCAACTCAAGCTCTTAATCCCGCCCAAACCCTTGCGCAAATTAAAAGAAAGTTAATCAATATGAGCAGTGATCCAGCCCAACAAAAACAACACGCCGCCAATCAAGCCGCCACCTATGTCCAATCGGGCATGATCATCGGCTTGGGGACAGGGGCCACCGCCACCCTCTTTGTGCGCCGTCTGGCCGAGCGCATGGCCCACGGCGAGCTGACCAACGTCGTCGGCATCCCCACCTCGCGCCAGATTGCCGCCGAAGCCGAACAACTCCATTTTCCGCTGAGTACACTGGAAGAACATCCCGTCGTTGATCTGACCGTCGATGGCGCTGATGAAGTTGATCCCCAGCTCAACCTGATCAAAGGGGGCGGCGGCGCATTGCTACGCGAAAAAATTGTCGCCCAAGCCAGCACTCGCGCGGTCATCATTGTCGATGAAGCCAAACTTTCACCAGTGTTGGGCACGAAATGGCATGTGCCAATTGAAGTGATTCCTTTTGGCTGGCGCACCCAGGTTGACTACCTCACAGCGTTGGGGGCCAAGGTGGTATTGCGGCTGGACAAAGCCGGTCAGCCCTTTATCACCGATCAGGGAAACTATATTCTCGATAGCCACTTCGGCCAGATCGCGACACCGGCCACACTGGCAGCCACCCTCAACAATCGGGTTGGCATCGTCGAACATGGCCTCTTTGTCAAGCTTGCCCACGAGGTGATTGTCGGCACTGCCGATGGCGTGCGTATTCTCACCGCAGCCGCGTAAGTGTCGACACGTAATGCCAATCCACTTCTCACCGATCCATTCAACAGGAACAAGACAATGACAACTGATATCTATGCTGACTTTGGAATTAAACAGGTGATCAATGCCATGGGCCACGTCACTTTGTTGGGCGGTTCCATGCTTTCGCCCGCCGTACAAGCGGCCATGGAGGCCGCCAACCGCGGCTTTGCACCGTTGGAAGAGGTGATCGACAAAACCGGCAAAGCGATTGCAGCGATGGTTGGCAGCGAAAGCGCCATGGTCACGTCGGGGTGTTTTGCCGCACTGGTGCTGGGGATTGCCAGCTGCATTACCGGCGATGATCGCGAGAAGATCGGGCGGCTGCCGGATACCACAGGTCTGAAAAACGAGATTCTGCTGCAAAAACGGCAGCGCTATCACTATGATCGCTGTATCACTGTGCCAGGTGGCAAAATGGTCGAGGTGGGCGACGCCAACGGCACTACCGCCGCCCAACTGGCCGCGGCGATTGGCCCCAACACCGCCGGCATTTTGCACTATGCCCGCGGCGAAACGGTGGCCGGGGTATTGCAACTGGCCGAAGTGGTGGCCGTGGCCAAAGCCCATGGCGTGCGCGTTGTGGTAGACGCCGCGGCGGAAATCTATCCGCTGGAACGGATGCACTATGTGGCGCAAAGTGGGGCCGATCTAGTCTGCTTTGGTGCGAAATATTTGGGTGCTCAGAATTCGGCGGGCATTCTCTGTGGCAGCGCCGATCTGATTCATGCGGCCAAGCTCAACAGCTTTATTGGCTACGAAGCACAACGCTCGCGCAGTGTCGG
>DAOTTR010000385.1:0-41061 GCA_034437715.1 Caldilineaceae bacterium | reverse complement strand
GGGCGGCTTGCCGCCGCCCGTTCGCAGCGAGCCAAACGCGGGGCGGCTGCGCGGCCGCCCCTACGCATGATTTTGTTGGGCAAGCGCTGGATACTTATTGCTTTGAAAGCGCCTAAGCTTTACCCATAAGTTGGCAGTAGGCAAGGCGTGCCGGGGACGGCCCCGCGGCATGACGGCACTACGCTCTGTTTTGGGGCCGTCCCCGGCACGCTTACCCTCCCTGCTACCCAAAGATGTGGGTAAAGGGTAGCCCAGATTGGGGGAGGCATCCAAAGGGTACCCGGTCACGGTTCCCTCCCGTATCAGGGGAGCGCGCCTAGAAGCGCGCCCAGAGGCGGGTGCCCTCTGGGTGTGGGTGGGGTGAATCTTGCGACAACGTTAAATTCGTGTTGAATGAATTCAACACCTGCGACGGGAAACGTGTTTAAACACGTTTGCTATCCCAGGCTCTGCATTCATTCAGAGCCGCCGGTAATGAAATTTAACGTTGTCGTAATCGTTACACGCAGTCTTACGCAAAGCGCTCGTTGATGCGATCGACAAGTAGTTGGGTACCTTCTTCGAGGCTCAGTTCATTGGTCACCCAGATCTGATCGCGAATCGGATTATAAATTTCGGTGAGGATCTGCTCGTCGTCCTTGAAGATGGGCACAAGGCGTGCATTGTCCATAATCCGCGTAAAGGCACCGACATCATAGCCGGCTTTGGCACCTTCGGATTCCGTATTCCAGATCTCGTCCATGCTGCGGCGGGCCGGCTGCAATCCTAGCAGGCTGAGTGCCATGGTTTTGGCCTGTTCGGGCGCAGTCAAGAACTTCATTAACGCAACCGCGGCATCGGGCTGCTTGGTGCCCGCATAGCTGGAATAGCCGTTGACAAAGGTCAGACCGGCGCTGTTGCCACCGGGCGCAGCGGGCAGATCGACAAAGTCCCACTTGAAGGTGTTCTGGTTCATATAGTTGGTGACAACCCAACTGTGCGATTCGGCAAAGGCCACTTTGCCCGAGGAGAAGACATCGTGTGACCCAAATGTGCCCATGCCACCGGGTGCTGCTGAGACCGGCTCGGCGCCGTAGATCAGATCGTGGTGCCACTTGAGCGCGGCCAACGCCTTCTCTTCATTCAACAGACACTTGGTACCAAAGAGATCAGTATCCATCCATTCGCCGCCGTTGGCCCACACCCAATGGTAGGGATAGTCATAGGCGACATAGGTACCCCACTGGCCGGCTTCGGCATCGGTTGTGGCGCGGTAGGCTTCCAGATAGTTGTCCCACGTCCAGGTCGCATCGGGATAGGCAACCCCCGCGGCATCAAGAATATCTTTGTTGTAGGCCATCGCTACGGTCGAGACATATTTCGGAATGCCATACAATTTGCCCTCATAAGTCTGGCCTACAATGTTGCCTGGATAGAAATCGGCCACGTACTCTTCATCAAAATAGTCATCGAGCGCCAGAAATTGGCCCTCTTCCATCAACCCTGCGCTCCACCAGACGAAGAAGACGTCTGGCATGTCACCGGCGGCGGCCTGCGTATACAACTTGTCCTGGTAATCCGGCGATTCGGCGGACTCGTAGGTCACCTTGATATTCGGATTCTCTGCTTCAAAGGCCGGAATAATCTCATCCGTCCAGAAGGCAATCCCCTCTGGCCCAATCCAGCTACCTTCGGCTAGACGGATACTGATTTGCTCTGCCGTTGCTCCCGTGCCGCCGGCTTGGGGCGCGGCGGTGGTACAGGCGGCGAGCAGGCCGCTGGTTGCGGTCATACCCGTCAAGTACAGAAAATTTCGTCGACTCAATTGCTTGTTCATCTGATGCTCCTGTTTTACTAGTTACGCTTCTGAATGTGATTGTATTCGTTGATGGTACGTGGGGGCCATGCTTTCGACCTTTAGGGGGGAGTTGCTTTACTTGTTATATAGGTGGTTGGCAATAAGCCGCTACGCTATTGGGTTAGCTTATTGCTAACGATTCACCCCTTCCCTTGTCAGCTACCCTTTACCCACAAGCTGGCAGTAAGGAAGACGTGCCGGGGACGGCCCAGCGGCATGACGGCACGCCGCTCTGTTTTTGGGCCGTCCCCGGCACGTTCACCCTCCTGCTACCCAAAGATGTGGGTAAAGGGTAGGGCTCAGGGAGGGAACCATTGTATACTTATTGATATTCATCACCGTAGTGGCCAGTATCTGGGCGCAATTCCGCGGGACGCGTGGTGGGGGTCCACTGTGGTTCGCGATAGCTCGGTTTCGTCGCTTGCCAGTTGGTTGGTTTTACCACACGCACACAGATCAAGAGGGGTTGGCCGGGGTCACGGTGATTCAACTCTTGCGGCGTTAGCTCGCGCGCTGGCACATTTAACAAAAATGCCATTCGCGCCAACAAATTGCCATAGATTTCAGTTTGGTAATCGCTTTCCTGCAAGCCCAGGCGCTGTAGATAATCGTGTATCTGGATCGGGGTAAACCAATGATACATGTAGAGTGGCGGGTGCCCACTGGGCGCTGTACCCATGTCCAGCCCGCGGTGCAAATAGAAATCCACACACCAAAAGTTGATGAGCAAGACACCGCCCGGTTTCAACATACGCACTGCGTGATAAAGTGCGGCTTCAATGTCATAGATCACACAGGTGGTGAACTGGTTGACAAAGCAGTCATAGACATCGCCCGGCGCATCATCAGCACGACTCAGATCGGCCACGACCTTGACCTCTGGGCTGTGCGCGGCCAGATCTAGCGCGTCGGCTTGCGTCAGTCGCTCACCACCATATTGACGAATGGTGGTTGTCTCGCCAATTTCCAAAGCACGCCCCTGAATGTCGGCTTGGTAGCGCTCGAGGAAATCTGCCCAGTAATAGCGAATCACGGATAACCCGCTGGAACGGCCACTGTCCAGCGGTTGCAAGCGCCGAAAGCGCATAGCCCGCAGCTGCCGAATGAGCGGCCAACTTGTCCAATGCTTGCCTTGTTGTACCGCTCGATACTGTTCCCGAAGTAACACATTTTTGGACATGAAAACACTTCTACTGTCACCCAGATTTTGTGATTGCCCTGAATAGGATCAGGATAAAGTTTATACTAGTAGATCCCGGCGTAAATAAGGTACCCTATTTTTACCATGATGTACACGAGTAACGTGCCTGATTAACTGCCGTGGTATCTACGCCCAACTGTACTAGAGATTATTGCGATTGGTTATTTCGGCAACAAAACCAGGTGCAATTGTTCTTGCAGGTGCGGTTACAAACCGCACCTGCGAATGCACAAAATTAAATCGGAATAAGGTCTAATAACTGTTCGCCTGGGGCTAAAGCCACTAGGCTACCAAAGCGATGCAGGCTGAAGCCTGCTTGAGCGGGCGTCGCTGTTATAGCCCCGTCCCTTCAGGGCGGGCGGGCATGGAACTAGCCGCGGCACCGATCAAGCCGGCATCCACGCCCAGCGCCGCGGGCAGAATGGGCAACGCCCGTGTATCCGCCGCATAAATGTGCGCCCGCGTCGCTGTGACAAAGGCTTCCCAGTACAAGCCACCCGCCAAGCCCAACCCGCCACCGACGATTACCGCTGCCGGGTCCAGCACGTTGCATAAAAAGGCTACGCTGTTGCCCAGTGCCGCGCCGGCTGACTGCACAATCGCGCGTGCGCTGGGATCATGCTCGATGGCGGCAAAAACTTCTTGTCCAATTTGTAGATTGCGTCCACTCGCTTGGTTGTAGCGGGCGATCAGCGCCGGCCCGCTAGCAAATTCTTCGAGTACAGAATGCAAGGTTGTGCCGCATGTGGTACAAACAGTCGTCAATGGCATACTTGCCAACACCAACGCATTGCCGCGCGCCCCAGCCAACGGCTTGCCATCCTGCACAAAGCAACAACTAATGCCTGTGCCCACCGTAATATAGCAAAAGGATGGGAACTCGGTACCAGCCCCATAGCGCGCCTCGGCCAGCGCTGCCGTGCGTGCGTCGGACTCGACCACCGCCGGGGCAAGGGCGGCTAAGCGTTGTTGCACGGGCAACTGCCGCCAATCAACGTTATAGGCGCTGGTGACGTTACCCGCTGGATCAACCAGTTCACACACGCCTATGCCTATGCCCATTACCTGCAACCCTTGTTGGATCGCCTGTTGTTGCAAGCGGGCGGCCAGCGCGACACAATCGGCTAGCACAGCTTCGCCACCGCGGTCGGCTCCGGTAGGGATTATGTCACGCAGCATCACGTGGCCGGTCGCAAGATCAACCACCCCACCGGCCACTTTGGTACCGCCCACATCCAGGCCAATTGCGTAGGTTGCCATTGGATTACCAAGTACCCCTGGCCAGTATTACCATGCTTATCCCTATTTTACTTGGGCGGCCAACAATTGGGCCTGCAATGTTGGCTGCTTGGGCAGCAATGTAATCTCGGCTTTGCCATCCAGAACGCGCTGGGTTTCGAGAATTTCAAAGAGCGCGTTGGCGACCGCGGCATCGGTACAGATATTTTTCAACGCCTCGCCGACAATTTTGGGGCGCATAGCTTTGGCCTTACCAAATTCAATCGCTGCCTCGCGATCGGCGGTGCTGGCGATGATGCTCACTTGGTTCGCACCATCTTGACGGATGGCTGCTGTCACCTGGCGTAGGCGGTTCACCACCTTCTCCTCAATTTGCCGGATCATCTGGGCGTCACGAAAATGCACCTTGCGAATATAGACAGAACCGAGTTTGTAGCCCCACTCGGTAGATTTGGGCGAAACCTCGGTGCGGACGGCTTGGCTCATGGTGTGGCGCGTCTCTAGCATGTCGGCCAGCGGCATGTTGCTCAGCGTGCGCACCGTGGCATTGCTGACATTGGCGGAGAGTGATCCTTGCGGATCGGCATTCTTGAAGAGGTAGGAGACCGGATCGCTAATGAACATCTCATACCAGACGCCAATCCCCATAGGTGCGCCTTCTTCCGAGTTGACGGGCAGGCTGCGTAGATATTTTTGGTCAAGCCGCATGTCCAAGATATAACGTTTGCCAAACCAGCGCACAATTGCCGCCGATGGTCCGAGCTTGAACCAGAGAAAGTACAACCCTGGCTCGCGCAATACCCCAATCACGCGCCCAAAGAGCACATAGACGTGGCTGGTGCCCTCTTCGACAATGTCATAGAAGCCAAACATGCGCATCAATCCTTTGAGGATCGGTTCGCCGATGAGCAGGATCAAAAAGGTAATAATGCCCGTGGTAAAAAGTGATCCTAATCCCTCAATCATGTGTGCGCTCCTCTAGAATTACTTGGTGCGCCTGCGCATAAAGTTGTAGGCGCACGTTGCGTAGATAGGCCTGAAGCACCTCTGTCCCGTCGGCCTTCAGCGTGGTGAGCTGTTCGGCCAACGCCTGCAGTGGTTCTACCTCGGCGCGTGCATTCAATGTCTCAATTTCGACAGCGCGCCGGGACTGGACAATTTTCTGGTCGGCTGAGGCTTGCGCCAGACTGATGTCCGAAGAAACCTGATTGTGTGCTGTATTGATCGCGGCTAGCGCCGATTCAACCTCTTGCGGTGGGTCGATGGCGGTGATGAGCGAGGCATCTAGCAGGACACCATAGCGCGCTTCAGAGGAACGACAATCTTCTTCCATGCGATCATTAAGCGCACTAAGATTTTTGCGGATATCATTGATCGAAATACCGGCCATGATATTCGCATCTTCCGCACTCAAACTGGCCAACAGCGGCGTGTTTGGTGCTTCAAAGCTGGCAATGCGCTCGCGCAAGATCGAAACAAAGTAGCCCATAGTATGCACAATCGGCTGTTTCACCCCAAAGAGATAGGCATACAAATTGCGCTCGGAGATGCGATAGCGGATTTGGCCTTCGAGCCCTGTGTTCAATTGATCTTTGGTGACGGCGTCCAACATCTTCCCATTGCGATTGGCCGTTGGATCTTCCAAATCCCTGGCCATAGCCATCGTTTCGGTCGCCACCGAAACTTTGTAGATTCGTTCCCAAGGCCATTTGAAATAAGGGCCACCTGGCCCAATCACCCGGACTTGAGGCCAGAGATAGCGTTCCCGTTCGTCGGGGCGCAAGGTTTCGGCCAACGGCGATTCATTGATGGTGGCCTCGCCGACTCGTTCTGCCCGCCCAAAGCTGGTCTTGACGGCTCGTTCATTCTGATCGACGGTGTAAAAGCTGGTGAGAATGTAGCGCACAACAAACCAAGCGATTAGACCGAGTAATATACCAGAGGATGCCCACATAGATTGTTTACTCCTACTGTTAGATAGTTCATGATAACAAGCTGTTGCTTGCGTAAATCACGCATCGATATCGGATTGCGCACTGGTTGACGCAGGATTTTCCGCTGCGGCCTCTGCCAAAAAGCGCGCAACATCTGCTTGGGAAAGCTGTGTGATTTCGGCGATCAATGACGGCGCAAAGCCTTTTTTCGCCATCGCTCGCACGATCTGGCGGGTGATCTCTTCTTTGCCGGTTTCGATGCCCCGGTGTAGGATCTCTTCGCGTTCTAATGCTTTGACTAACATGCTCGTCATCTCCTCCTTCATTCGATACGCCTATCGGAGCGGATGAAACCGCTTATACTCATGGCGTGTCTTGATCGTCCGTAGCAACATCTGCCAAAAAGCGCGCAACATCTGCTTCGGAAAGCTGTGTGATTTCGGCGATCAATGACGGCGCAAAGCCTTTTTTCGCCATTGCTCGCACGATCTGGCGGGTGATCTCTTCTTTGCCGGTTTCGATGCCGATCTTCTTGCCGGTTTCGATGCCGAGTTCCTTGCCGGTTTCGATGCCCCGGTGTAGGATCTCTTCGCGTTCGCGTTCTAATGCTTTGACTAACATGCTCGTCACCTCCTCTTTCGTCCGATATTCCTGTTCTAGCTGCGTATAGTCAGATTGTGGTATGTAGCCGCGTGCTGCCAATTGACGAAACCAGTTCAAGAACAGGGAAAGCGCCTGCTTATCCGTTTCATGATCAAATAATTCTAGTAGCCGTTCTACCAACAGTGGCAGATCGTAATAGACTTCTGCCAGGAAGAGGGTGGAGACAATATTGCGAACCGCTAATAGCGCCTCTTTGCCATACTGGTTTTCGGCGATCACAAAGTGTTCAAAGTTCAGGCTGTGCTTGCCTAACGGCGGATAGGGTTCAATTAATTCTGCCATCGTCGCTGGTGCACGCCATTTCTCTTCTCCATTATACAATACTATTGGGAAAAGTGCTGGAAGTTTGAGCTTTCTAACATCCTGGAAGGTGAGCAAATAATCCATGTAAAAGTTGGTCATGTAGTTCAGCGTACGCAGCACCATAAAGCGCTGTACATTGGACTGAAACTCAATCAGGATATAGAGGTAGATGACCTGCTCAGAATTGCGGAAGGGCACCTGGTAGATCAAGTCGCTCTCTGTCTCTTTGTAATGTTCAGAGATAAACGATTTATCCAACCGTTCGGCGCGGCCAAAATCGAGTTCGGAGACCCAATCTTCTTCGATAAAGGTCTCGACTAACTGCCGAAAGATGGTGTGATTGGAAAAGAGCCGTTTATAGCCGCTGTCGTGAACACTCATGGTGGCTACCCGTTTGCGCGATCAGGCTAAATACGTTGGCGCAACCCCAAAAACGACGGTCACGGGTTGGTCGGTCATGTTGTAATAGGCATGTGGCGCACCGGCGGGAAGATAGAAGCCATCCTGAGGGCGCAACTCGAACCACTGCTGACCTTCTTTTTCGGGACAGTGCATGTGCAGTGTACCTTCCAACAGGTAAAGACTCTCATCACCGCCATGCGTTTGTAGATCCGTATGCTGTCCTGGCAAGAGATAGATTTTGCCTACCGTTAAATGCTCGGTAGAGACCAGCAACCCAACCAAGACTTCTTGTTGATTGCCGCCTTCGTAACGCCATAGGTGATCGTGCTCGCGCACTACCCGAATTGTGAAGTCGCGCTCGATTGCTGCGCGATCCATGGGCCAACGGCCAAGTGCCTGATCCTGCCCATACTTGCTCTCCGTGAGCAGCGGTTGCTTGCGCGCATAGGCCCCCGATGTCCCCTGGGACGGGGGCGGTGCAAAAAATTCTAACACACGCAGCGGCTCACGGCTGTAATTAAAAGCATGATGCCAGGTATCGCGTCGAAAAAAGGCGGCTTCGCCTGGTTGCAAGCGATGCACCTCGCCCGTGGCTGGGTTGGCAATTACCATGGTGCCGCTGAGTACATAATAGACCAGATCGGCGGCAAAGATCGTACGAAATTCATCCGAATGGCGAAAGGCACCGCCAGGGGCCAAGCCGTAGACCAGTTGATGAATTTTATCGGTGGATACATAGATCCAATCGGCCACCGTGCCCGCAATGGGATCGCCCCATAAATAGCGAGTGACAGCATCATAGCGTAGGTGTGTTGGTTCCGAAAAGGTGGGTCGGGGGGAAGGTTTATAGGCCATAAAAATGTTCAATGCTCAATGGTAAATTGCTAATCATCAATGGTTGTACCCAAGCAGGTGTTGGCAATTGATGATTAGCGATTGATGATTTTTCGTTAATTCGCCGTATCATGGCGCAGGTGGGCAGCTTCTGCTTGCTCTTCTGCGCTGAAAAATTGGGGGGGCGTAAAGGTGCTCTCAATGTCGCGCCGTTGCCCATCTTTGCCCGCGGCACGCGCTGCTTCCATGATCTCGATGGCATGATAGGCATGTTCTGGCGTGACAATCGGCTTCTTGCCATGAATGATACAGTCTACCAAGTGGTTGATGCCATCGGTCCACGGCCAGTTGGGGTGCGTCTCGGGAAAGACTTTCCACGCGCCGGTATCGTTCTGCCAGAGTTCGTAGCCATCGGGGTCCCAGTCGTCACCCATCATCTGGATCGTGCCGGTGCTGCCATAGATTTCAATCGCAGGCGTGCGATATTTTTGAATGGTGAAGCCAGTGGTGACAACCGCATAACAGTTGTTGGCAAATTCGATACAGATGTGGGCGTTGTCGTCGGCTTCGACCTTCATCATTTCGCCTTCGACTATGCGTTCGGGAATGGCCGTGCCGACCAGCCCTGTCACACGTTTGGCGGGACCAAAGAAGCCGGTCAAGCTGACCACATTATAGACGCCCAGGTCGAACATGGAGCCGCCGCCGGGCCGATAGAACCATTGGCCCCAGTTGGGCCCAGCCCAGCCATAAAAGGCCCGCGCCAAATAGGGTTGACCAATATCGCCGCTGTGAATATGCTTCCACATGCGTTGATAGGTGGGGCTGAGAACAACATGGGGCGCGGCGACGAGCAGCCCTTTGCTCGTCTTGGACATTTCTACAATTTCGGCGGCTTCCTTCAAACTGCTGGACATGGGTTTCTCCACCAACACATGTTTGCCAGCTTGCAGCGCCGCCTTGGTGATCATGCCATGCTCTTGCATCGACGTGGTGATCAATACCAGATCGACATCTTCGGCATCGATGACTTCTTCAAAGTCGTTGGTAAAGCGCTGGTAGCCAAACCCGGCGCCCAGCATCTTTGCGCGCCGTTCTTCTTTGACATCACAGGCCACCACGGTTTCGACCAGACCATTGATTTTCAATTGATTGATCTGGCCCGTATAAGGGCGTTGCATCACGCTGCCGCAGCCGACAACACCAATGCGTACAGGGTTCGTCATAACTTACTCTCCTCATGTAATGTCCCACTTTAATGCAGGACTGGCATAAGCGCCGGTTGATTGGATAGTACAGGATAGGTATTGCTTTCGAGACTGTTGCGCCGACTTTCCAATTCAAAAGTAAAACGGTCGCCACGGTAAATTGCTTTAAAATATTCAATGGGTCGGTCATGGGTCGCATAGGTGACACCCTGCAACAAGATCATGGGTGCGCCCAGTGCGATGTCAAACAAGTTGGCTTCGTAGGCGTCGGCAACGGTTGCCTCGATGGTCTGGCGCGCCCATTCCAATCGCAGATGATAGCGTTGTTCTAATAATGTGTAGAGCGATTGTGTGGCGAGCGCTTCCTCGGCGAGCCCGTGGCATAATGCCTCTGGTAGAAAGCTCGTTTCCAGCAAGAGCGGCAGATCGTCGGAAAAGCGCATCCGTGTCACCTTCACCACACGTGCCGTAGATGACAGTGCCAACCCCGCTGCCACACGGCGCGGGGGATGGACAATCGCCTGTTCCAAGACCTGTGAGCGCGCAATGCCCCCTTGGCCCATGATTTCTTCGGTAAAGCCCAGCAGGTGCAGCGGATTGTGAATCAATTTGGGTGTTGTGACAAAGGTGCCCACACCCGGCTTGGCCTCGATCAAGCCCTCGCTTACCAAATAGGCCACCGCCTGGCGCGCCGTCATCCGGCTGACGCCCATCTGCTGTGCTAGTTCACGTTCCGCGGGAATGCGATCACCTGCACTCAATTCGCCCACGTGAATTTGTTCTTTAAGATGCTCCGCCAACTGATAGTAGAGCGGAATGGGACTGCGTTTATTCAGCATAGGTTGAAATTGAGAGCAATCGACTGAATGGGCTATCTGTGCTATAGAGGTCTATACCACAGATAGCAAAATTATACGCACTTCTCAACCATTTGTCAATCGTGAAAGGCGAGCAATTGCAGAAGGGTGCGTTGACGCTTCTCTAGCGTAGCAGGTACAATGAGCGGAAGTAGTACGCCAACGTTACATTTCATCACCGGCTGCGCTGAATGAATTTAACGTTGTCGTAGTAGTCAAAAATCAAATAAATAACCTATGTTACGCGGCAGACGCTGTCAACGGATTTAAGAAACGGATTGAACCGATGGTTGGGCACAAATCCGTTCTATGGCTTACCCAAGAACGGATTTGTCAGCCATGAATCCGCTTTATCCGTTCCCAGAATCCGCTGACCGCCTCTGTCACGTAACATGCGTAAATGACTGAAAGATCCATAAACCCTAAGGACTTTTTACCATGAATTATCGCACACTGGGCAAAACTGGCTTGCAGGTTAGTGAATTGGGCATGGGTGGCTTGTTCGTTGCCTCGCGCTTTACCACGGGTAAAGATGATGCGCGCCGCGCCGTGCAACGCGCCTTTGCATTGGGTATTAATTTTGTCGACACCGCGCCGACCTATCTGGACAGCGAAATTGTCCTGGGTCATGCATTGGCTGGGACAACACAGCCTTATTTCCTATCGACCAAACTCAGTGGGAAATATGAAAATTTTAATCCGCAGGACAAAGCCATGCTGCGGCGTATCTTCGAGGAAAGTTTGCAAACGCTGGGTCGCGATTCGGTCGATATTCTCATGATCCACGAACCTGATCGCCCCGGCCAATATGATTGGTTCAGCGACCACGAACGCTTTCATGGGCCGGTCTGCGAATTGTTGGATGAACTGAAGGCCGAAGGTTTGGTGCGCTTTACGGGCCTGGGCGGCACCACGGCCTATGAACTGCCCCATATTATCAACACGGGCCTGTACGATGTTGTGCTGACGGCGTTCAACTATAGCTTGCTCTGGCAAGAGGCGTTGATCGAAGTGATTCCCGCGGCCAAAAAACAAGGCATGGGCATCATCGTGGGTTCACCATTGCAACAGGGTGCCTTGGCACGACCTTATCCCGAAGAAGTGAATGGGGGCGCACACTGGCTCGCCGCGCCCCGCCGTGAACAATTCAAGCGCCTCTATGCCTTGTTAGATGAGATTGACATGCCACTGGCCGAATTGGGCTTGCGCTTCGTCATCTCCAATCCAGACATCTCGACGGTGCTGATGGGCGCGCGTTCGGTGGAAGAAGTGGAAGCGAATGTGGCGTCGGTGGAACGCGGCCCTCTGCCCGCCGACCTCCTGGCGCGCCTGCAAGAAATCGCGGCCATGGTCCCTTTTCGTCCCTTTGAAGAGCCATTCAGTTTACCCTTTGGCCAGCCCAAGCGCACCGGCCCTGGCTGGGCCAATGCTGGGCGAGGATAGGATCTGACTATCCTCGCCCATTCGTTTATTGGGTTACTACCAGCGTGCCGACCATGCCCGCCATTTCGTGACCAGGCATGGCGCACACAAACTTAAACTGTCCGGCCTGTTTAGGCGTGAAGGTGAACACCACGGTCTGGCCGGGCCGGATTTTCTGTTCCTCCACCAGATCGGGAATGGCAAAGGCATGGTCAATGCTGCCTTCGTTACTATAGGTCAGCGTGACCGGCTGATTGACTTTGGCCTGAATGGTTGTCAGATCAAATTTGATATCTTGCGCATATAGGGTGACGGCCAGCGGCGGTTGGGCAGGCGCGCGACTACAGGCCGCGAATACGGTAATCGCTAAACAGAGCAGAACGCTCCCCATAAATAATTTGTAGAATGATGTATGCATCACTGTCTTACTGACTCAACTTCCTATTTAATCAAGAGCCCCGTCACATAGAGCAGCAACATACCGGCGGTGACACCCGCAAAGATGGTGACTGGCCGGGGCTGTTTGGTGCTATCTTTTTGGATGAGCTTGCCAATCTCGTAGGCGACCTCAAAAACGGCCCCCGCGCCAATCGCCAAAAAGAGCACAGATAGCGGTTGCGAATAGCTGATCCCGCCGATCCACGCGCCGATGATGGCCGGGCCGCCACCGATTAAGCCCATCCAAAGCAGATTTTTCAGCGAGGGTTGATCGCGTGCGACAGGCGCAATAATCCCCAAGCCTTCGGTAATATTTTGCAGAATAAAGCCGACCACCAAGAAGGTGCCCAACGCCGCCGCCCCTACACTAAAGGCCGCGCCAATCGCCAATCCTTCGCCCAGGTTGTGCAGGCCAATCCCAATCGAGATCATAAAGGCCACGGCAAGCCGCTGATCCGATTCTTTGCGCCCAATCGTTGTCTGGCGGCGCGAAATGGCATCAAGCAACAGAAAGGTCACCACAATGCCCAACCCCGCCAAACCGATGCCCTGGAAAGGCGTGCCGATCTCGCGCGCCTGTTCCAACGCCTCGGCGGTGGCGTCGATGCCCAGAAAGAGTAACAGGCCCGCGGTGAGCGCCATGAGAAACATCATCGCCCGCGGACCAAGGCGGCGCAAGGCGGGTAGCCAGAACATGCCCAAAAAGACGGGAATGACGCCGACATATAAGCCGATCAGGGTGAAGCTGAGCAGCGTGCGGCTGTTGGTCGTGGCGGTGGTCGTGGCCACATCAATGATCGTCTCAAACGGGATCGCGCTGCTGGAGAAGAACTTAACGGCATACATCTCCGCTTCTACCCACGGATAGCGCAGAGTAAGCGTTGCTTGGCCCAAGCGCGGCAACGTAGCACTAGGATGCGCGGCAAATTGCCAGACCGAATCGTTAATAATGACTTGAGCCAGGGTCAACGATTCCGGCCCCGTATTGCGCACATGAAATTCGATTTCGCCTGGGCGCATTACCGTGCGTTCAAAGGTCAATGCTTCGATGGGCGCGGCGGGCTCGACTTGCAATCCGGCTCCATTCGTATAGAAAAAAAGCGCGATCACGCTGGCAAGTAAAACCAGGGGAATGATAAACATGCCAATAGTTTTGCCCAAGCCTGTTGGCTGTGGCGGCGTGGGTGGATTTGCTGGTTGGGGCGTGGGCGGGTTTGCTGTGCTCATGGGTTATGCCTCCACTTCGATCACACCGGTCCAGCCCAATTCCGCAAATTCGGTCACATGGGCGTGGAACATATATTTACCTGGATACCGATAGGTAAATTCCAACATGCCCCGTTGTGCTTGGCCCAAAATGATCGTATCCGTATACTCGCTAGGGGTCAGGTTAGTGCCCGTTGGGTGCCAATAGAAAAAGTTGGCGTGCAGATGAAAGGAGTTGATCAAGTCGAATTCGAGCATGTTGATGAGAAAGATGCGTACCAGGGCCCCGACTTTGACCTTAATCGGATGGCGGTCGTAATGGAACGGGATAAAGTTGACATTGTAGAGATCATTGACCCCGTCAAAGTCAATGTCGTTGCCGCTCATCACCATCACAAACTCGTGCCAGGCTTGATTGGGCCACCCTGGTTTCGGATCGATAATGAAGGCGCCGTAGAGTCCTTTGGCAATGTGCTTGGCCAGCGGCATGACATGACAATGATACTCATGCACGCCGAAGGGTTCGGCATCGAACTCGTAGACAAACGTTTCGCCAGGTTGGATCACCTCGTAGACGCCATCCATGCCCGCCGGATGAATGCCATGAAAGTGCATGGTGTGGGGATGCGCGCTGCCGTTGAGAAAGTTGATCCGCAAGTGATCCCCTTCGGTGCAGCGAATGGTGGGGCCAGGGATGCGGCCATTGTAGGTCCACGCCGGATAGAAAATTCCGGGTGCCACCTCAAGATCCTTATCACCCGCAATGAAATCATACTCGCGTAACGTTTGCCCGTTTTCGAGTGTGCTAATGCGGTCGCCATAGTTGAAATCGGTCAAAATATCCGTGGGGTTGAAGCCATTGAATGCGTGATCGATTTCGCCCACAAAGCCCGGCATGTCGATTGCCATCTGCCCACTGTGCCCAGCCATCGGTGCCGTCGGTGTTGGATCCTGCGCCGCCACGGGTGATTGGGTTTGGAGCGCGACCGCGCCAGCCAGTCCCAGCGCACTGACTGTGCCCACGCGCAACAAGTTACGCCGTGTTAATCCTATAGACATAACTATCCCTTTTCTTGAAAAATTTAGCTATAGCTAAATGATGATTTGTTTTATTGTAAATGAAAATTGAATGGAATGCAAATAGTTTTTTGAATTTTGTTTGTGAAATCATTATATTAAATTAAATCTTGTTGAATTCAATCATAAAATTGGCTAGGGTTCTGGCGGTGGCGAGAAAGAAAGTAAGGAGGTAGAGCGGTGAAAACGGTTGAGGGCAAATTCTGCGTTCTGGGTACCTGCTTTTATTCGGCGCTCCTTTACTGTCTTATGCGAGGGCCGTTGCTTTCGTGTATACTTTCTGTGGTGAATTGTATCATTGCTATCGAGAAAATTCGCTCCCTGTACCCTTTCAAGCTTGTTCAGCATTTATAAAGGAGACCCGTTTCCCATGTCAGCCATTGGTCACACAATGCGTTATCTAGAGAATGGCGCGATTGAACTGCTCGAAGTCCCCGTGTCCGACCCCGTCGCAGGCGAAGTCCAGGTGCAGAGTGGCGCTTGTGGCATCTGTTCCTGGGACATTGCCACCGCCCGCTATGGCAAGGAGATGCACCCCATGGCCCCGCCTGGGCATGAAGGTGTGGGTTATATTGCCAAGGTCGGCAAAGGTGTTACTGATTTCAAAGAGGGTGATCGTGTGGCGGGTGGCGGCTTTGCCACCCTGCGCAACCTGGCCAGCCAACGTGTCTACAAAATTCCCGATTCAGATCTGGCCGATGAACATTGGATCGTGGAACCGGTTTCGTGTGCCGTGACGGGGCTCGATCATTGCCGGTTGCGCGCCGGTGATCGAGTGGCGGTGATCGGCACGGGCTTTATGGGGTTGCTCATTCTGCAAGGCTTGCTGCACATGGCGACCGATCAACTGGTAGCGATTGACATCAACCAAGATCGGCTCAACTTGGCGCAACAGTTAGGTGTACCCGAAATTTTCAATTCCGCCACCAGCGACCGCGCCGACCTCGTAGCAACGCTCAAGGCGCGCGAATTTGATGTGGTGGTCGATACATCGGGTAGCCAACCTGGGTTGGATCTGGCGACCGATATTGTAAAGCGTGGCGGCTTGATCAATCTCTTTGGCTGGATCAAAGATCAACGCGCCACCTTTGATCCCACCAAGTGGCATGGTGGTGGTTTTACGGTCGTCAACTCGTCGCCTTCCTCCCGCTTGCGCGATCCCTTTCCCCCGGCCATTCGCCTTATGCACCAGGGGATCATCGACCTGCGCCCACTGGTGACTCATGTGGTGCCGTTGGTGGAATATGCGAGCTTGATGGAAGAAATCTTGGCGGGCGAGCCAAGTTATATAAAGGGGGTCATCAAGCTAGCGTAATTCGCGTTGCATGACGCGTGGGACACAGGGGCGTCATGCAACGCTCATTTAGCCGCGCTGGGCGCTCCACGGCTGCTGCATAACGTCGCGCAGGCCATCTTCATCGAGTTCAATGCCTAGGCCAGGCGCTTGCGACACGGCAACACAGCCATCATCGTCAAGTACAAAGGGCGTTTTGAGGTACCCTTTACCAATATAGGTTTTGCCGTTTTCGCGCCAATCATTGACTTCATTGTGCTCTTGCACCAGGAAGTTTGGCAGACAGGCATCCAGGGCAATGGATGCGGCCAGGGCCACCGGGCTGAGCGGAGCATGAAGAGCAACCTTGGCATAGGCAGCCTCGGCAATCGCCGCGATCTTCTTGCATTCGGTAATGCCACCTGCATGGGCCAGATCGGGCTGGACCACGGCCAGCGCGCCATTGCGCAGCGCGTCAAAGAAGATCCACTTGCCCATCCAGCGTTCCCCGGCAGCGATGGGGGCGCGCGTGCTTTGTGCAATTTGATCGAGGATCTCGACACGTTCTACCGGCATCGGCTCCTCGATAAAGAGGGGGCGCAGCGGTTCCAGGGCAGCGATCAATTGCATGGCGACGCGCGGGTGGGGATTGTGGATATCCACCGCCACATCAACGGTTGGCCCAGCGGCTTCTTTGACAGCCGCAAAAATTTTCGCCCACTGATCGATCTTGGTCGCCGCTTCCAAGCCTTCGCCGGGGCCAAAGTGGACTTTGAGTGCCCGAAAGCCCCATTCTTCGACCAAAACCTGCGCACAGTCGGCCCAGGCCTGCGGATCATCGCCGCGCCGCGGTTGATTGGGTTGGTAGCCGACGCGACAGGGTTGTCCGGGTTCGTTTGTGTGCGGCATTGCACCGCCGGTGGCCCGGTACATGCGCACGGTGTCGCGACAGGCACCGCCCAACATCTGGTGCAACGGCTGACCGGCTGCCTTACCCGCAATATCCCACAGCGCCATATCGATGCCACTGAGCGCGCTCATGGTGACGGGCCCACCCTTATAGCCGTTACCGGCATTGTACATGGTCTCCCAGAGCAATTCAATCTGGCGCGGATCTTTGCCAATCAGGAAGGGTTCCAGCCGATGAACTTCGGCAATCACGGCTTCTGGATGATTTTCTAAATAGGGTTCGCCAATGCCGGTAATGCCAGCATCGGTATGGACAAAGAGCCAGACCCAACTGGGCGGCACCTTGCGGATTTCAAACTTGGTGATTTTCATACGATTCCTTGGTTCGGTTAGGAGCGTTGTGGATCAATTTCAGGGTTTGCGTGTATACTATCTGCAAGCCTACCAAGTAGCCCATTATTTCAGCAAAGTGCGCGTTACTAGCATAGGTTTGCCAGTAGAGGAGCGTCAGCCCATCATCGCCAGCATAAAGGAGCGATTCTGCCATGTCAACGCAGTTAAAAGCCGGTGTCATTGGCCTCGGCATTGTCGGGCGTCAACACGCCACCTTTTTACACAATCATCCGGCGGTGACGTTGATGGCTGTCAGCGACATTCGTCTGCCTGTGGTGGCCCAAGTGGCATCTGAACTGGGGGCCGAGGTCTTTACGGATTACGAAGAAATGCTCGACCGCCATCAACTGGATCTGGTGATTGTCGCCACCCCCGACCCGCTGCACCGCGCACCTTCCTTGGCCGCGCTCGACGCTGGCGTGCCGAATATCATCCAGGAGAAGCCGCTGGCGACGAGCATGGTGGATGCCGAGGCAATCTATGACGTGGTGGAACGGACTGGTGCGCGCTTCTTTGTTAATTTTGCCAACCGCGGCTCGACGCTGGACATTGCCACGCGCTATACGATTCAAAATAATCTACTGGGGCGCGTGGTCTACGGCGAAGCGCGCTTGGATGACCACATCAGCGTGCCGACGCAAATGTGGGGTGATCGCACCCACGCGTGGACGACTGGTTCTTCGACGGCGCATTTCCTGCTCAGTCATGTGGTGGATCTGTTGCGCTGGTACTTTGCGCCGGCAGAAGTGAGTGAAGTCTATGCCATCAGCCAACAGGAGGTGCTCGGCTATACACCGGACCTCTATGATGCCTTTCTCACCTTTGATTCGGGGCTGAAGGTGCGCGTAAAAGCCGAGTGGATTCGGTATATGGATGATCTGGTGGAGTTTTATCTCTCTTTTTCGGGCGATGAAGGCACGCTGATCTATAACAAGCGGCCTGGCTTTGGTGCCCAGGAAGGTTGGCGCGCCAATCTTTCTAGCAAACTGGATACGGCAGCCCTGCTACACCATCGCCAGCACCTGTCGGCGCAGGGTATCGACGTGGCGGCGCGCATCCATCAACCCAGTCTATTAACCGGGCCGCTGGTCGGTGGTGAGGCGCCGCTGGCGCTGGCATTGGAGCGTATGGGGCCCAGCTATGGGGGGGTGCTGGCGTTGAACGAGGCATTTATTGATAGTATTTTGGAGGAGACCTGGGAGCCAGAATGTTGGCAAGGACGCGGGCGGTTACCCAATCACGTTGACGGCTTGCGCCAGACGCAGATCGTCACGGCGATCATTGAATCCAGCCGACGCGGGGTGCCGGTGCGGGTGGGGTAATTGACCCCATTTTATGCCGGCGAGCCATTGAACCAGCCATCCAACGTTTGCAGATCAATGGGGGCCGTCATATCGAGTATCAACGGCGTCACCGAGACCACATCGTCCAGGGCGACGGCGCGTACGTCGGAATCGAGCTCCAGCGTGGCTGGATCGGCGCGCTGCTCATAGCCCATGGGGCGGGCTTCGTTCAAGGTTTGGCGCGGCTTGGCAACCGGGTAGAAGTAGCGCTGACGACTCAAGCGCGTCCAGCGGATCGGTGTGTCGAGGGTGGCGTGGCTGGGCACATCAAGCTTGAGGAGATCGGTCTGCGGCGGCAAGCCATTGCGCAACATGGCTTCGACGATGCGGCGCACAAAGGCGGCGGCAATCGCAAAATCCAGTTCAGCATCGTGGGTGAAATAATGTTTGGGATCGGTTTGCAGCGAAACGGCCAGGGCTGGAAAGCCCAACGATGCCGCTTCGAGCGCTGCGCCCACCGTGCCCGAGGTTGTAATGCCCTCGCCGATATTTTCCCCAAAATTAATGCCAGAGACCACCAGGGTTGGGCGGCGCACGGCCAATTCCACGACGGCGTATTCGACGACCTGGGCCGGCGTGCTTTCAATGGCATAACCGGTGACCGTGCGCCCGTTGATGATGAGCGCTTCTTCAAAGATGCGCCCACTGCTAGTGGGTGGCTTGGCGCGGCCAATCGCCGATTGTTGCAACGCTGGCGCGACAATCAACAAGTCGGCCAACGCATCACAGGCGTTGGCCGCGGCCAGCAATCCGCGTGAGCGGATGCCATCATCATTTGTGATCAAAATCAGTGGTCGTGTAGACATGGCGACTTTCATTTTGGCTGGTAGTAGACTGTAATATAAGTTTTGGTGGTTTAACGTAGGTCACGTTTGTAACGTGACAATCTGCCCAAGGCCGCAACACCGCCCGAGCAAAGCCTGGATCGACGACGCTTGTCCCGTTACAAACCGGAAGTGTAACGATTACGCCAACGTTAAATTTCAACACCTACTGCTCGGAATTCATTCAGAGCCTGGGATAGAAAACGTGTTTAAACACGTTTGCCGTCGCAGGTGTTGAATGAATTCAACACGAATTTAACGTTGGCGTACGATGCAGGCACAGGCTTTTACCACCGGGAACGCCGCCATCCCTGGCGGCGTTCCCGGCTGAATCGTTACCCGGAAGTTTTGTATTGAATGAGCATGTCACGTTGCAAACGTGACCTACGCTGACTAGGCCGATTCGGTGACAGGTTGGCGCAGAAAAGCCAACCCATTGCCCAGGCGGGCCAGCGTCTCTGCACGCCCAATCGCCACCATGCTCTCGAAGAGGGGCGGCGCGACCGTCTTGCCGGTGATTGCCACGCGGAAAGGGGTCAGGAATGGCCCGACTTTGATCGCCATCGCCTCAGATTGGGCACGAAAGGCGACTTCGAGTTTCTGGATCGTAAAAGCATCCAACTGTTCGATCAGCGCGATCCCCGCTGCGAGCACAGCCAGTGTCTCATCCAGGCTCATCTTGCGGCCAATAAAAGCCGCGGGGTCGTCATAGGTGATCTCGCTAGCTGGCTTAAAGGCCCAGTCAACGTAGGGCGTCGCTTCTGAGAGCAATTTGATGCGCTCTTGAATCAGCGGCATCAACTCGGAGAGCGTTTCGTTGCGTTCGAGTTCATCCTCGTCAATGCCCAAATCGCGCGCCAGGAAAGGCACCAGGCGCTGATGCAGTTCCGCGGTGGCCATGTTGCGGATATAAACGCCATTGAGCCATTCCAGCTTTTCATAGGGCAGCGTAGCCGGTTTGGGATTGATCGCGGCGATGTTACTAAAGCGCTCAATCACCTCTTCGCGCTCAAAAACCTCGTGTTCGGGGTCAAAGTTCCACCCGATATTCGTTAGGAAATTGAACATGGCGTCGGCCAGGTAGCCCGCGTCGATAAACTCATGCACCAACGCCAGATATTCCTTGCCATCAACAATCTTCTTGCGCTTGCTCATCTTGCCCTTGCCACTGGGATCGAGGATCACCGGCAGGTGGGCCAACTTGGGCATCTCCCAGCCAAAGGCGTCATAGAGTTGTTTGTGCAGCGGCGCCGACGAGAGCCATTCATCGGCGCGCAGAATGTGCGTGATCGCCATCAGGTGGTCGTCGATCACGTTGGCAAAGTGATAGGTGGGCATCCCATCACTCTTGATCAGCACGGGATCGAGCACACTATCGCTCGGCACCTCAACATCGCCCCGGATCATGTCATGCACACGCGTGATGCCTTCCAAGGGTGCCGCAAAGCGGATCACCGAGGGGCGACCCTCGGCGACAAAGGCGGCCCGTTCTGCTGCACTCAACCAGCGGTGGCGGCGATCATAGCCAAGCTGTTGGCCGCTGGCTCGTTGCGCCTCGCGCATCGTTTCCAATTCGCTCTCGGAGACATAACAGTGATAGGCATGACCACTGTCCAACAACCGCTGGATATAGTCATGGTAGATCGCTTTGCGCTCACTCTGCACATAGGGACCATAGGGGCCACCCACATCGGGCCCTTCGTCCCATTCCAGCCCCAGCCAGCGCAGGCCGTGCATCAGGTCATCCAGGCTTTCGGGGTTGTAGCGGGTCTGGTCGGTGTCTTCAATGCGCAAAATAAATTGGCCGCCGGTGTTGCGCGCATAGAGCCAGTTAAAGAGCGCTGTGCGCAGGCCGCCCAGGTGTAGATAGCCGGTTGGGCTCGGCGCAAAGCGGACACGCGCGGGTTGCGTAGTCGTTGTCATGATCGGGATGCTTCCTGCTGATTAAACGTTGTTTGCTAGATTGCTAGGCACGAGAAAACAACGTCAGTCTCACAATGCCGTTATACACTTTGCTGATTATAGCATAAGGTTACGAAATTGCAGCTTTGTGGGCGTTTCGCAAACTGATCGGTTCGGGCAAAGTAAATTTTCTGGTCTATCCACCCGGGGAAGTCGGGCTCAATTGCCAATCCACTTGCGCACATCGAGCGTCAACTGGCCGAAGTGTTCACTGCCCATCATCTCCAGATAACGGGGACGGGGGAGCGGAATTGCTACATCGGCGACAAGCTGCCCTGGCCGGTCGCTGATGACCAAGACGCGATCAGCCAGAAAGACAGCTTCCTGAATGCTATGGGTGACCATGAGCACCGTCATCCCCTGCTGTTCCTGGATGCGCAATAGCTCCAGGTTGAGCCGTTCGCGCGTCAAGGCATCGAGCGCGCCAAAGGGTTCATCCATGAGCAGGAGTTGCGGCTGTTGAATCAACGTGCGCGCCAGCACCACCCGTTGACGCATACCGCCAGAGAGCGTCTGCGGATAGGCCGCTTCGAAGCCCTGTAGACCAACCAGCGCCAGCAGATCTGTGGCCACTTGTTTGATGTCGGCATCGACAATGCCTTGTTGTACTTCGCGCGGCAACAAAACATTGTCCAGCACAGTGCGCCAGGGCATCAGATTGGTGCTTTGAAAAATAAAGCCAATCTTGGCTTGCGGTTCGCGCAGCAGATTGCCTTGAAAGCGTACCTCGCCCCCATCCGCTGCCAACAGACCCCCGGTGATGCGCAATAGCGTGCTTTTGCCGCTGCCACTCGGCCCTAGCAGACAGACAAACTCGCCTGCCGCCACCTGGAAACTGATGTTTTGCAGCGCGTAGAGGGGATGCGTATTCGTCTGGAAATGTTTACTGATTTGGGTAACGGTAAGCAGTGGGGTCATGGATCTCAACCAAGGCGATGATAGGCAAGGATTATATCGTAAAGGTGCGGGCGATGCAGTGCGACCGAATAACACAAGCTATCTATATTCAACCGTAGTAAAGACTTTAGTCTTTGTGGGCTTCAGGGAAAGACTAAGGCCATTGCAAAGCAATAAGTATCCAGTAGGGGCGGCTTGCCGCCGCCCGTTCGCAGCGAGCCAAACGCGGGGCGGCTGCAAGCCGCCCCCTACGCATGATTTTGTTGGGCAAGCGCTGGATACTTATTTATTTGAAAGCGCCTAAAGTCTTTACTAGCGATCAACGCTTACTTTACAATGCACTCGTGTAGATTACTAGACCTTATGCCGATTTGATTTTGCGCATGCGTAGATGCGGTTACAAACCGCACAATCGCGGTCGATGCCGAGTTGTGCGGTTTGTAACCGCACCTACAAGAACAATTGCACCGGGTTTTGTTGCCGAAATAACTAATCGGAAAAATCTCTACTGGACAAATTCGTTGGTAAACAATTCTTCTGCCGGCACCAGCGTATCGACCAAGCCAATGCGCTGCATAAATTCAGCCGCCGTTTGCCAAGCAGCCAGCTCGGTGGTGCCCATGGTCTGGCCTTCGGTTGGCGTCCAGAAGGCTAACACGGCGTCGAAGACCGCGCGGTTGGCCGCTTCATTGTCGCCACCGGCTTCGGGCACAAATTCCAGCGTGATGGCAAACGCTTCATCAGGGTTGTCGAGCGTATATTGGGTGGCTTTGAGTGTGGCGCGCACCAGCTTCGCCACCAATTCGGGATCCTCTTGCAAGGTGGCCTCGTTGGTCACCAGCCCATTGGCGGGCATCTGTAGATGATCATCCAGCTTGATCTGCGTTGTTTCAACCCCAGCCTGGGCTAGGACCACTGGCCCGTTGACGCCATAATCGACCGCGGCATCAACCAAATCTTCACTGATCGCAGCCACTTGCGTAAAGCCGATGCTCTCCATTGTGACATCGGCCTCGGTCAAATTGGCGGCCTCCAGAATGCCGCGCAAAGCCACATACGAAGCACCAAAGGGGCCGGGAATGCCAATGCTTTTGCCCGCTAAATCGGCTGGCTCGGTAATGCCTGCCGCGCTCTTAGCAAAGATCACCACCGGATACTTGGTGTACCAATTCATCACATAGCGCACAGGCAAGCCCTGGGCGCGCCCCAGCACGACTTGATCGCCGCTGCCCACCATAAATTGCAATTCATTTACGCCAACTAACTTGAGATAGTCATCCTCAAAGCCATAGTCGAGGGTGACTTCTAAACCTTCTGCGGCGTAAAAGCCTTTGGCCACGCCGACATAGAAGGTGGCAAATTGCACATTGGGAATAAAGCCGACACCCAAGGTAACGGGCGTGAGTTCAGCGGCGGTTGGTGCGCTGCCTGCGCCCGTGGGTGCTGGCGCAATGGGGGCACACCCTGTGATCATTGCGATTATCAGGAGAAGTAGGCGGATGGAGGTAGAAAAACGGTGAAACATAGGCTGCTTTCTGGTGAGTGTTTTTGCTTGATAAATGTGTCAACAACCATGGGTTGGTGTTACCTATTCTTTTTGCCAGCGTAGATAGCGGCGTTCTAGAAGCGTCACGCTGATGTAGAGTGTTTGGGCAATTGCCACGAGACAAAGGATAGCGACGAACATCATCGGCGTGTCCAGCACCCCGCGCGCCAGATTGATCAGGAAGCCCAATCCTACATCCGCCCCGACAAATTCACCTACGACGGCGCCAACTACCGCCAGGATCACACTGAGCTTGAGGCCGCTCAATAAAACGGGCAAGGCCGCGGGCACTTCGAGCAACCAAAAGATCTGCCAACGCCCGGCGCGCAGGCTGCGCATGAGATCATACAGATCGCGATCGACATTGCGGATGCCGACAATCGTGTTGATGAGCATGGGAAAGAAGGTGATTAGCGCGCAGACGAGCACCTTGCTGATCAAGCCGCTACCCAACCAGATCACCAATAGCGGCGCAATCGCCACAATCGGCACGCTCTGGCTGGCGACAATGTAGGGCGCGATCACCTGTTCGATGGTACGATTTTTGCCCAACAGATAGCCCAGTAAACAAGCCAGAGTCAGCCCAAAGAGCAAGCCCAGCGCGATTTCGAGCAGTGTCACTTGGGCATGGCGTAGCAGCGTGCCATCGGCGGCCAGGATCAAGAACTTGCGGCCTACCACGAGGGGGCTGGGCAAAATAAAGGCGGGATACGCTTGCCAGCGCACAAGCCCTTCCCACAGCAGTATGCCCAATGCCAACACAAGCGGGACTGCGGCTTCGGTTTTATGCGCAACCAGCCATTGCGGCCATACCGGTCGCTTGGGCAGTGACTTGGCGAGACCCCAGATAGAAACTTGCGCGCGCTCAGCTTGCATCGTTTGCCTCCAATAAAAAATCCCGCTGCGTTCGCTGGATGCTGCCAATGAAATCGATCATTGACCACACCCAACCAAACACAACGGGACAGAGAAATCAAAACTGCGCGTAAAAATTGTACGCAAAAAGCCAGCGCTTTTTGCCGCGCAACGATAAAGTTAATGACAGCCGACCCTGCGGCCCAACCCCTGCACATCCGCTTGCTGTAAGCAGAACCAAAAAAGAACCCGAAGTCTCGTTTGAGCACTTCGGGTTGAAAAGCATAAGCAAGTACAGCGGCATTCGCCACTGCAATTACAGCATGAGAAATAGCATGAGCGAGGAAACGCCCACCTGCTGTTCAACCTTCTTTCATCCGGACTATACCGTCGGCGTCGGAATTGTTGCCCCTGTTCACTATAGATCATCTCTAGAGACGATCTATAGGCAACGTACCGCTCTCCTGCCATTGCACACAACACTGTGCGCTGGCTCGCGGGCTTACTGTCGCTAGACAGACTACCGCCGATCGGGAATTGGCATTGGATTGGTGAATGGTTCGCCAATCTGTAACGCCTCACCCTGCCCCGAAGGTTCGTAATATTTTATTGTAATTCAAAGTATAACCGGATTGGCCGCGCTGTCAAGTGGGCAAAGCTACGTTCGGCATTACGTTTGGACTGACGTGCTATCAGTAATACTGAAACTATTCGACCCAGCCGGCAACTGGGTGTGTTTGCGCACAATCTCGCTGATTACGGCCACAGTGTGGTCAAGGTAGGAAACGCCACTCGGCAATAAACTCTTGATGTCCAGATAGCCGCCCGTGCTGGTATGGCACATGGGGCCAATGTTGAGCAAGGTAATCAATTCTTGGCGGCGCGCGCGATTCCACTCCGAAGCGGCAAAGAGGGGCCAGCGCCCTGGTGCAATCAAGCCCAGCTTTTGCGGCCAATCCTCTGTGCCATAAATGTGATACATATGATCGACCGCCAGCAGGCCCGGATCACTGCTAAAAATACCACCCAGCGAAACCACATAGATCGGCGCGTCAATCAACTCGCGCAGATAGGTCACCGCGCCCACGGCCATCTGCCCCGCTCCACTATAGCCAACAATGAAAATCGGCGTCTTCCGATTGACATCATAGTTGTAGCGCAGCAAGCCATGCAGCAGCACCTCGGCCATGGCCTGGTTATAGATCGGGCTATAGCGCCGATCGGCTGAGATCAAGACTTGTAAAACGTTGCGCAGATTGATCAGGTTGCCAGCCAGCGCCGCGCCGTCGATCTTGCGCCGCAACGCCCACCGCCAAAAGCGCGCAAAGACCGGTTGACCCGTGAGCGCCAGATTATTCACCGAGTAGGGGAAAATGTCGTCGATAATCACGGCGTCGGGCAACGCGACGGCTAGCCGCTGGAGAAAGCCCTGCTCGCGCCGGCTAAAGGTCTCCCCCGATACGCGGCCAATGCCCGAAAGAAAGAGAATATAGCCGCGTGAATCATCACGTACGGCGCGGACAAAGCCGTCCGAGGGGAGATTATCTACATAGATTTTCTCGCCAAACCAGCCCGCCCACCAGCCCAGCGTTTCAAAGGGCGAGAGCGCCGCCCAAATCAGTAAACCCATGAGGACAATGCCAAAATAGGTGGCGAGATCGCCTAAGGTTTCAAGCACGCGGCTGCTCCCGCTTAAATAATTTACCCACATTGCCGCGCAAGTCGCGCTGGCTCATGCGGGTACGCCAGTTACCAAGATTTTCTGGCCATGCCCGGTGACGGCGTAAAAGTGATAAATCAGACAAGGTAAATTCCATAGGTACGCCCGTTGCGCGCCGTTGCAGCCAGCGCCCCAGGGCATAGATGGGCCGCCCGATCGTGCGTCGCCAGATCTGGATAAACGCCCAACCGAGTCCACTAGCCAGCAACGCTTGCCACAATTCCAGTGCCAGCCCCATCTGTACCGCCATCACCACCGCCACCATACTCCAGAGCGAAAGGAGAATGGAAAAGGGATTGCCTAGAAATGGTGTTAGTTCAAAGAAAGCCAGGATCTGCGGGGCATAGGCCAACCCCACCACACACGCAATGGCGGTCAAGGAAACTGTTTGGCCAAAAACATAGACGCCGACCACCCAAACGGTCATTGTCCAAAGCAGGTAACCAACCAGATGGCTGGCCGCCGTGATCAGCAGCGCCAACATAAAACGCCGTGGCCGCACCCGGTTGATAAAAAGGATCACACTCTGGCCCAACGATTCTGACAAGCCCGCCAGGCTGACAATAATCAGCGCAATGCCCAGCCCACCGGGCACCCGTTGAATATCGGCGAAGATATTTTGGTCAAGCCGCATAGCTTGCTGGATGGTCTGCCAAAGTGAAGGCATCCCTGTAAATTCTACCATCGTGTGGCATACTCCGGTCTTTTCTACATACTCAATTACGCATGTTGCACACCAGAAGAGACTGTGTAACATGGGTGTATTTCACTTTTTGGGAAGTGTGCCGGGGACGAGCGACAGCCACAGGGGTTTGACAAACTGCACCCCGCTCGTCCCCGGCACACGTTGCGCGCGTTCTAAAATTTACCCTCAACTTGAAATGCACCTGTATAACATGCCTCAATTATACACGATTTTTGCGGTGATTACGAATTGCTTCCTGATAGGGCGGCATACCCATGCGCGGTAAGGTGAAGACCGATCCCAATCGGCTGCCAGTCGGCTTGGGACATTGCCAAAATTTTGTTGTGTGGGTATACTGTCCAAGGTGTAAGCAAAAATTCATGGCTATGTCCAGTTACCTATGATGCAATTCAAAGAGATCCCACAGCGTACGGCCATTTTCCTAAGTGCTTTGATGATCCTGCTGGGTAGCGGGCTGCTGCTTTGGCTGTTGCTGAATCTACCTCATGCCACCGATGGCAATGCCCGCGCCCTATTGGCTTCGGGTAATGCTGTGGGCAATGCAGTCAGTACTGGTGACACTTCATTACCAGGTGGCGCAACACAAGCTACAATCGCCCTGTCTACAAGCGTGACTAGCCAATCGGCGGTAACTGCGCCAATAGTGCTGGGCTTGGTAGATGGCTTGCCAACTGAACTGGCTACCCTGGTTAACTCATCGGCGTTGTCGCAAACTGGCCTATTGACCGTAGCGCTCGCCAGTGGCGAAGTCGATCCCGCCGTCACGCTGCGTTTCGCCTTTACCGGCCAAGCAAGCGAAGCGGTTTACACCTATACCTTTGCCGCCGCGACTCGCTTTGATACGATCGATACCGCGTTGACTTGGCCGGATATCAAGGATGCCTGGCTTGGCAAAAATGCGCGTTTTTCTGCTGTAGCCGTGTTGACCGATACATTGCCCGCGTTGACCCAGATGCTGGGGGCAGCCGGTTCTTCTATAATCGGTTACGCGACACCGCCAACAGTGGGCGAAGCTGCGTGGGCCGACCTCCCAGAGGTTGCGCCGGTACTGGTATTGCTGCCCTTTGATCTGCTAGAGCCCAGGTTAGCCGTCTTTACGGTGGATGGGCAGACCCCCGTGGAAAACGCCAACAAGTTTGATCCCACTACCTATCCGTTGGTAGCGACGATCTATGCCCAAGATTTGTCCAAGACGCCGGCGGAACGGGCGGCTGTGCAGGCGTTGCTCCATGCGCTGCCACCGGGCAATCGCGATCCAGCGCGCCTGACGGTGGTTGCCATGACGGGTGTCACGGCCATGGTGCGGCTGACGGCGGATCAGATGGATAAGCGCGGCGTCGATTGGCTGGCGGAAGTGGTGGGGCCGGAATTGGCCGCGGCGGATATTACGGCCATCAGCAACGAGGTGCCCTTTGTGCCGGACTGTGAGACCAATACGAGTATGGACAATCTCACCTTTTGCAGCAAACCGGCGTATATGGCGGCATTGACAGCATCGGGGGTCGATATTATCGGCTTGACGGGCAATCATCAAAATGACTATGGCCGGGAAGATGCTGTGACTTCCCTGGATATTTATGCCGAAGCAAAGCTACCCGTCTATGGCGGCGGGCGCAATAAAGAAGAAGCGTTTGCGCCCTTCTATATGGAACATCATGGCAACCGGTTGGCCTTTTTGGGTGCCAATAGCTATGGTCCACAATTTGCCTGGGCAACCGATACCCAACCCGGCAGCGCCCAATTTGATCTGAACATCATGTCGGCCACCATCCGCAACATCGGGCAATTGGATCGGGCCGATATTATTCTGGCCGAGCTGCAATATCAAGAAAGTTATGATGTGGTGCCGCTCTTTGACCAACGCCAAAATTTCAACGCGCTGGTGCGCGCTGGCGCGGATATTGTGACTGGCGTGCAAAGCCATGTGCCCCAGGCCATGGAATTTACCGATGGCAAACTCGTGCTCTATGGCTTGGGTAATCTGTTCTTTGATCAGATGTGGAGCCAGACAACGCGCGAAGGCATGATCGTGAAACATACGATCTATGATCATCGCCACATTAGCACACAGGTGTTTACCACGTTGCTCTATGACTATGGCCAGCCGCGTTGGACGACGCCGGCAGAGCGGGAAAATATTCTAAAGCGCGTCTATGGCGCTAGCTATTGGCAAAAATAAGTAGTCTCTTGGCGTAAACTTGGTATACACCCGACAAAGCCGGTACTTGCCCCTTGTTTGCAGATCGCGTATACTGATGCGACTGTGTGACAGTCGCCTATCAGCGTGCGTGCGATGATTCCATCCAAGCTCATACCTGAGAGACACAGCCATCTTAATCTATTTCTAATTTTCTCATCAGCCATTTATTATAAATGTCTGTTTGAGTAATCGATAATAAAAAATTTCTATTCGATCCTGATTTTGAGCCTTGACACGAGGGAATACCATGTCTGTTACTTCACGTCCTAAACACAAAATTAGCCAGCCGGGCAGCAAGCGTAGTGGATCAAATCTGTGGATCTGGTTGGTCGGCGGCGCAATTCTGTTTGTGATTCTGATTGTCATTGCGATCAATGTGAATAATGCACAACCTGTTGGTTCGCTCACACAGCCAGATGTGCCCGCCGAGTGGATCGCTCGCACCTCTTTGGGGAATCCCGATGCCACCATCGTGGTCGATGCCTATGAAGATTTTCTCTGTTCGCACTGCCTAGAGTGGACCACAAACATTAAACCGCAACTAATGGAAAACTACATTAAGCCGGGAACGGTACGGTTCGTCTACCATCCATTTCCCCTGAGTGGTTTCTTGCCCGGTTCCAATATGGCGGCGCTGGCCAGCCAGTGTGCTGCCGACCAAGGGGGCTTCTGGCCCTACCATGATCGATTGTTTTCTGCCCAACGCAACGGGCAACCTGCCTTCACCTTTGATAATTTGGTGGGCTATGCCACAGAGCTGGGTCTGGATGAAAGTGCATTTAGAAGTTGCATGAGCAGTTTGAAATATCAGGCCGATATCGACGCGTCGATCCAAAGTGGGGTTAGCCAGGGTGTACAGGGCACGCCAGCGATCTATGTCAATGGCGAGCCGGTCGCCAGTGACTATACCTCTTTGCAGGCCAAGATTGATCAGTTGTTGGCTGCTGGCGGTTAACGGTATTGGGTAACGAGTAGAGAGATAAAGCGGTAGACGGGTATATGTAACAATATGCCCGTCTACCGCTTTCCGTAGCGCGGCATAGCTGGAAATTTATGCTTGAACGTTTATCCTATTGGTTTGAACGCAGTAGTTTATATATTGCCTTAGTGGCTGCTTGGGTCGCTATGTTGGGCAGCTTATACTTTAGCGAAGTGGCCCACTATGTTCCATGTACACTCTGCTGGTATCAGCGCATTTTGATGTATCCGCAAACGCTCATCCTGGCGATTGGGTTGTTGCGCCGCGATGAAAACACGCCGCGCTTTGTGTTGCCCTTTTCTGTTTTGGGGATCGCTGTCGCTACCTATCATGTGCTGCTGGAAAAAACCGATTGGTTTAGCGGCGCAGCTACCTGTCAAGTGGGCGTGCCTTGTACGGTGATCTGGATTAACTGGTTTGGTTTTCTCACCATTCCTTTTCTGGCGCTGATTGCCTTTCTGGTGATTACGATTATGGCGATCATTGCTTGGCAGGCCGGTGAACCATTTACCGATGAGGAAGGCACGTCACGCACCTGGGTGCCTGTCTTTTCGGTAATTGGCGCTGTCATCATCGCCTTTGCGTTGCTGCTCAGCTTTACCCGCAACGCTGCCCAAGCTGAATCTCCATTTACGGCCGTCGAAACGGGTGCCCCCATGACCGGATTAGATGGAACACCCGTAGCAACGCTAGCAGGAACAACAGGCGAAGGGCAGCAGCTTTATCTAGAAACCTGCGCCGGTTGTCATGGTCAGGCGGGGGAAGGTATGGCTGGCTTAGGCAATGCTTTGGCTGGCTCGGCCTTTCTGCAAGCAAATACAGAGGTTGCGCTGCTGGCAATGGTGCGGGCTGGGCGTCTGGTCAATGCGCCGGATAATGTCAGTGGCCTTGTCATGCCGCCGAGTGGGGGTCGGCCCGATTTGGCCGATGCCAAACTGCTGGCAATTATCGAATTTTTACGGTAATGGAGAGTTCTTTTGGAGATGGAGAAGTTCAGGAAATGACCAGTCGCCTTTTCTTGTCAAAATGGACTGGCCAGCCACAGGTGCGCTATGGGGGGCTGTCAGTTTTTGCTATTGTTGTTAGCACACTACTATTGTTGTTGTTGTTGCCATTACAGTTGCAAGCGCAGTCTGGCATTACATCGCCCGCCACGGGCAGCGCTGTCGCAGGCGATGTCGCGATCTTTGGTACCGCCGTGATCGATCCGTTCCAAAAATATGAATTGCACTACAAGCCCGAACCCACCGGTGATGATGCCTTTATTTATTTTGATGGCAATACCACGCAAGTGACGAATGGGCAGTTGGGAACTTGGCGCGCGGCGGCGCTACCCCCTGGCACCTACAGCCTCCGCCTGCGCGTGGTGAAGGCTGATGGCAACTATGCCGAGTTTTTTGCGCGCAATTTAACCGTAAATCAGGGCAATGCACCAACCCCAACGTCGGCCATCACAGAAACAGTAACGTTAACTTCGAGCCTGCCCACGGAAACACCGATTCCCACCCTGACCTTCACACCCGCACCACAGCCAACGCCCGTGGTCGGCCAGGTGACACAGCCGCAAGTAGAAGGCAACTTGCCGACGCCTACCCTAACGCCGCTGGCGGCGGGTGCAGTGATCGCAACTGGGGATACCGCGGTGCTCTTTGGTACACCCCAAGCGAGTACGCCCCAAGCGCCAACGACGAGCTTTACGCGCGAGTTGGGCGAAACCGTGGCGTTGGATCGCCTGCGCAGCTTCTTCTTTTCTGGGATGCGGCTGAGTGCGACGCTCATTCTGGGCGGTGTTGTTCTCTTGTTGGGCAAGCGACTTTTTGGCTGGGTCTGGACCCAATATCGCTGACCAAGCGCATTGACACATGATTGCTCTGCCAGGGCAGCAAGTTGATAGGCCAATGACAACGCTTAAATTCATTGTGGGGCTAGGCAATCCCGGTCCCCAATATCAGGCCAACCGGCATAATATCGGTTTTCAGTGTGTAGAACTTTTTGGTCAACGCCACCGTATTACGTTAAATAAGCTGCAGCAGCGGGCGATGACCGGCGATGGCTGGGTCGAGAAAAATGGCCAACGCCAGCGGGTCTTGTTGATCAAGCCGCTCACTTATATGAATGCCAGTGGGCAGGCCATTGCCCCACTCTTGCGTTTCTACAAGGGGACGGTGGATGATCTGATCGTGATTCACGATGATATTGATCTGGCGCAAGGCAAACTCCGCTTGCGCCAAGGGGGCAGTTCCGGTGGTCAAAATGGCATTAAGTCCATGATTGAACAACTGGGTAGCCCCGAGTTTGCCCGCGTGAAAGTGGGTGTGGGGCGTCCACCGGGCAAGATGGAGCCTGCCGCGTTTGTATTACAGAACTTTACGGCGACAGAAGAAGAAATTTTTGCCCCGCTGCGCGCTAAGATTTGTGATGCATTGGACTATTGGCTCTTCGAGGGATTGGCAGTAGCCATGAATCGATTTAACGGCTGATGAACCTTTCTGGTCTCGTCAAAATGCTCGAACAGCTACCCGCCTATGGTGCGTTGGTGGCACAAATGGAGAGCACGCCCCAGGCGTTGCTGCAAGCGGCGCGCCCATTTGTCGTCGCTGGGCTGAAAAGCGACCGGCCTGGCGCGCTGCTCTTGGTGACGGCGCGCAGTGAAATGGCGCAACAACTGGCCGCGCAACTGGAAACCT
The DNA here is from genome assembly GCA_034437715.1 of Caldilineaceae bacterium. Lineage (GTDB taxonomy): Bacteria > Chloroflexota > Anaerolineae > Caldilineales > Caldilineaceae > JAHBVH01. The sequence continues at coordinate 8,146 of DAOTTR010000385.1, read as the reverse complement.
GGTTGCCGCCGGTGGCCGAGGGTGGGCCACCGGTCTATCTCTTTGCCGAACCCGATGCCCTGCCCTATGAACGCATTGCCTGGAGTGGCTACACGCGCCAGCAGCGCTTGACGGCCCTGGCCGCATTGCAAAGTCGCACAGGAACCAGGCCTTTGGTCATCGCCAGTGCACGCGCCCTGATGCAGAAAACCTTGCCCGCACGCGAACTGCGCCTGGCCCTGCGTCCGCTCAAAGTGGCGGGCATTGTGCGGCTGGAACAGATGACAACCAACTGGGCGCAAACTGGCTATAATCCAGCCGAGACGGTCGAAGAGCCGGGGGCCTTTGCGCGGCGGGGTGGTGTGATCGATATCTGGCCGCCGAATTTGCCGCAACCGGTGCGGATTGATCTCTTTGGCGATGAAGTGGACAGCCTGCGCCTCTTTGATCCGACCACGCAACGCTCCCAACAACATATCCAAAGCATTGAGATCGGCCCTGGCAGCGAAGCCCTGAGCAAATATGGCCCGGCGGCTTTGGAACGGTTGGGGGTCAAAGGTGGCAACCTAAGCGCACCCGAAAATGTGGGCAGCGATCCGGCGCGTGCGCCCCTGTTCGATCCCAATCTGCTGCTGGTGGTACGCGAAGAGTTGCGGCTACAGGTGGAATACCTGAATCAGGGCAATAGCTTTCATGGCATCGAATGGTATTTGCCCTATTTCTACGAGCAACCGGCCTCGTTGCTCGACTACTTGGATGCCGATGCTACATTGGTAGTTGACGATGCCCTTGATCTCTTTGCCACGGTCAGCGAGCTCGAAAACCAGGCCATTAGTTTGCGCGAGGAATTATTGCGCGCTGGTGAATTACCGCAAGCCTTTGCCCCCAGTTATTTTACCGCCGATGAGTTGCGCAGTGCTTTGCTTGCTAAAAAGCCCTTGCTGCTGGGCTATGGCGATCTCTATGGCAAGAGTAGTAGCGCCAATACAACGCTGGCGCGCAGCTTTGCGCCCGGTCCACGCTATGGCGGCAAAACCAAATCAATTGCCGCGGATATTATCAAAGCGCGCGAACAAGGCGAACAGATGTTATTGGTCACCCGGCAGGCCGCGCGCGTCCAAGAACTGTTACGCGAACATGAGCTTGTTGCCCATGTGCAGAGTGATCTGCGCCAGCCGCCCAATCAATCGGTGACGCTAGTGCAAGGCGTCATGGGCGAAGGTTTTGTGATGAAGGGGCTGGAGCCGACTACTGAAGCCACTGCCGCTAATCCCCCCGCCAACACACTTCATTTTTACACCGACACCGAACTTTTTGGCTGGAGCAAACCCCAAGCGCGCCACCGCAGCCACAAGCAAAGCCGCGTAGCCCCCGAAGTTTTCTTCTCGGACGTGAAAGCCGGTGATTTTGTTGTACATCTGGAACACGGTATTGGGAAGTATGACGGCCTGGTGAAGCTGAAACTGGATGGCGTCGAGCGCGAATATCTCCAGGTCAGCTATGCGCGCAGCGATAAGCTCTATGTGCCCGTCCACCAAGCCGACCGGCTTAGTCGGTATGTGGGTGCTGGCGAAAAGACGCCCATGATCACGCGCCTGGGCACAGCCGATTGGCAGGCGGTCAAAGATCGCGCCAAGCGTGCCGTGGCCGACATCGCCGATGATCTGCTCAAGCTCTACGCCGAACGTGAGATGGCAATTGGGCATATCTACAGCCCAGACAATCCCTGGCTAGAGGAGATGGAAGCCAGCTTTCCCTATGAAGAGACGCTCGATCAGTTGCAGGCGATTGAGGCCGTCAAGCAGGATATGGAATCGACGCGCCCCATGGATCGCCTGATCTGCGGCGATGTAGGCTATGGCAAGACCGAAGTCGCGATTCGCGCCGCCTTCAAAGCAATTTTGGATGGCAAACAGGTTGCCATGCTTGTGCCGACGACGGTGCTGGCGCAGCAACACTTTCGCACCATCAGCCAACGTTTGAGCAAGTTCCCCGTGCGCGTCGAAATGCTCAGTCGCTTTCGCACACCGGCGCAACAGCAGCGCATCCTGCAGGGGTTGCGTGAAGGGTCAATTGACTTTGTGGTGGGCACCCATCGCCTGCTCAGTGATGATACAGATTTTAAAGATCTGGGCATGATCGTCATTGATGAAGAACAGCGTTTTGGTGTGTCACACAAGGAAAAGTTTAAGCAACTGCGTACAAAATTGGATGTGCTCACGCTGAGCGCTACGCCCATTCCGCGCACCTTGCACATGAGCCTCAGCGGCATTCGCGACATGAGCACAATCAACACGCCGCCCAAAGAGCGCCTGCCCATTCATACCGTGCTCTCTGAATTTGACGAAACCCTGGTGCGCCAGGTGGTCCAGCGCGAGATCGATCGTAAGGGCCAAGTTTTTGTCGTCAACGATAAGATCCGCGGTCTCCAATATCTGGCTGACCGCATTCAACATCTTGTGCCCACGGCGCGTATTATTGTGGCCCACGGCCAATTGCCCGAACGGGAGTTGGAAGATGCCATGCTCGCCTTTAGTGAAGGCGAATTTGATGTGCTGGTCGCGACCACCATCATCGAAAATGGCCTGGATATTCCCAACGCCAACACGATCCTGATCAACCGTGCCGATCACTTTGGCCTGGCGCAACTCTATCAATTGCGTGGGCGTGTGGGGCGCAGCGCCCAACGCGGTCACTGTTACCTGCTCTATGAGAAGCACACGGCGCTCAGTTATGATGCGCGCCGCCGTCTCTCGGCGATTATGGAGAGCAGTGAAGAACTCGGCGCGGGCTTCCGCATTGCCATGCGCGATCTGGAGATCCGCGGCGCGGGTGAGTTATTGGGCGCGCGCCAACATGGCAACATCGACAGTGTCGGCTTTGATCTCTATACCCGCCTGCTGGCCCAAGCGATCAACGAGGCCAAGCACAAAAAGGCGCGTTTTGACAAGGCCATGCAGCAGGGTAAGGGGCAAGAAGGGGCAACAGGCGCACAAGCTGATGTGACCGGTGATGTCGCGACACCATCCTCCCGTCAGCCTGCCACCCCGTCCACTACGCTGCCGGTCAATGAAATGCCGGATACGCTGTTTGACTTGGATGATCCGCTTGCGCCGCCGGTGCAGCTGGATTTGCCCCTGGATGCCCAGATTCCGCAAACCTATATTGCCGACGACGGCTTGCGTCTGCAATTGTACCGACGGATTGCCGGTGTGACGCATCTAGAGACACTGGACGAAATGCGCCAGGAGTTGATTGATCGTTTTGGCAAAGATGAGGAGACCGGCGCTGTGCCCGAAGAAGTAGAAAATCTGCTCTTCCAGATCAAAGTCAAGATTCTCGCCTTAAAAGCCAATGTCGTGCGCATTGGGCGCGAACTGGAGCAACTGGTGTTGCGCAGCGAAGCGTTGGAAAACATGAATCGCCCCGCCATGCAGCGGCGTATTCGTATGGGGCTCGGCCAGATCGATGATGAGAGTATTGATCCGGAGCAATCGGCCCGTGTGGCGCGCCGCGCGATTTATCTACCGATCGATGACGAAGGCAGCTGGAAAGTCGCCCTGGTCCGTACGCTGGAAATTATGGCGTATAGCTAGACCGTTCTCCGAAACTTTCGTACCTACTACGAGAACGTTACATTTCATTGCCTGCTGCGCTGCATGAATTCAGCGCCTGGGATAGAAAACGTGTTTAAACACGTTTGCCGTCGCAGGTGTTGAATTCATTCAACACGAATTTAACGTTGGCGTAGTAGTTACCAACTTTTCCATAACCGATAGTATAAACTAACCCACACTATCCCACACGAATTTGTGGGATAGTGTGGGTCGATCTTGGCTTCCAGCGCTGATACATCGGCGGCGGGGTTGGCGCGCTTGGCGGTGAGGATTTTCTTGAAGAGTTGAACTATTTCATCTTGATTCATCGGAATTTTGAACGGTATGGAATCTAAACTCAAAATTTTTATTTGGTCACGATTCTGCCATGCTCCTGCGTAATATGCAACCATACAAATTACTCTTTTGTAAGCCTACTGCTTCGTAAAACCTATCCTCCTCATTAAGCCCAGCCTATCATTTAGTGACTCGCCAACTTCCGTCGCATTCGCACATACTGCGCATAGTCGATCTGCACGCGCCGGTTGATGTAGTCGCGCGTGGAGGGGGCGCGTCTTTTGCGCGCTGTAATATGTTCTGTAACGCACAGGTCGAATGCGTCGGAACCCGCGCCGCTGCCATAGCTGACCATCAAGATGCGTTGGCCTGGCTCGGCAATGTCGAGCACCGCCGAGAGCCCAATCATGGCCGAACCGGCGTAGGTATTGCCAATCTCTGAGACCAACAGACCGGTCTTCCATTGGGCGGGTGTAAAGCCTAAATCTTCCAGCGCGCGCGTCGGGAATTTGGGATTGGGCTGGTGAAATACCACGTAGTCATAGTCGGCTGCCACACTTTGCATCTCGGCCATCATCTGTTGCGCGGCGGGGATGACGTGGCCAAAGTAGCCTGGATCGCCGCTGAAGCGTTCGGCGTGGCTCGGATAGTGGGTGCCGGGTCGCCGCCAAAAATCGTTAGTATCGGAAACATAGCTGAGCGTGCGATCAATCGTCGCCAGCGCTTGCGCTGCCGGGCCCAGCAGATAGGCTGCACCACCTGCCCCCGCCGTATATTCCAGCGCATCGCCAGGGCGTCCTTGGGCTGTATCCATACCGATGCTCAAGACGTAGTCGGCCATGCCGCTGCCCACAAAGCCGATGCCAGCCTGCATCGCTTCCGTCCCCGCTTTACACGCAAATTGCCAATCTGCCGCCAGCACACCTGGTGTCGCGCCAATCGCTTCGGCCACAATCGCACCTGTCGGCTTGACGGCATACGGGTGGCTTTCGCTGCCCACCCAGACGGCGCGAATTTGTTGTGGATCAATGCTCGCCCGCGCCAACGCATTGCGCGCCGCCTCGATGCTCATGGTGGCCGTATCTTCGTCCAGGCCGGGCACCGATTTTTCGCGCACGGGGCTGCGGCTATTGCCTTCGGTCCAAACTCGGCTGATCTCGCTGCCCGGCAATCGATACCGTGGCACATACGCGCCATAGCCGACAATGCCAACGGGGCGAATTGGTTGATTTAACATAGTTTCTGTCCTGTTTGTTATTCGTCATTGTTCATTAGCCGTTAGCCATTGATGATTGGTAATTGTGCGACCAACTGACGTGCTCGTTCAACGCGGATTTGGCCCTCTTGGGCCAACTGTGCGGCAATGCGTTCCACAGCATCCCCCGCGGCCCCCGCCGCAACCGCGATTTGGCGCGCGTGCAGCGCCATGTGCCCACGCTGGATGCCATCGGTGACGAGGGCGCGCAGCGCAGCCAGATTTTGCGCCAGACCGACCGCCGCCATCACCTCACTCAATTCGCGCGCACTTTGAATGCCCAAAATCTTCAGCGCCACTTGGGCGACTGGATGCGTGCGCGTCGCCCCGCCCACAATGCCAACCGCCAAGGGTAGTTCGAGGCGACCAGAGAGCAGAGGCGCTTGCTGATTTGCTTGATCATGAATCACGTGCCAATCGGTGAGCGCGCGATATTGTCCATGGCGTGCGGCATAGGCATGGGCCCCGGCTTCAAGCGCGCGCCAGTCGTTGCCGGTGGCTAGGGCGACGGCATCGATGCCATTAAAGATGCCTTTGTTATGGGTGGCGGCGCGATAGGGGTCAGCCACGGCAAAGGCGTTGGCGTGGGCAATGTTTTCGATGATCTCAACCCCGGCCAGTGCATCCGTCGTGAAGCTCGCGGCTGGAATCGTAACTTCGGCCCAGGCGCGGCGTTGATCGGTGAGATTGCTCAGAATGCGCAGCAACGCGCGGCCCCCACTCACGCGTTCCAGCGTAGGTGCAATCGTTTCGGCGGCGGTGTTGATCGCATTGGCGCCCATGGCATCGCGTGTATCAAAGAGCAGATGGACGATCAACATGGGGCCAGTGGGGGTTTGGGGCAGATGGCGCACGACAATATCCATCGGGCCACCCCCGCGCGCGGTGATTGACGGGCTGGTATCCGCCTGGGCCAGCAATTGGGCTTTGGCGTCCAGAATCGCCGCTTCTGCTGCCAGCGCATCTGGCACATCCAGCAGTTGAATCTGGGCGATCATGATGGGTTCGGTACTGCCGGTGCGAAAGCCACCCCCACTGCGCACAACTCGGGCGGCATAGCTAACAGCGGCGACAATCGATGGCTCTTCCACCACCATCGGGATTAAATAGTCGCGATTATTGATCAGAAAATTGGTCCCGATGCCCAGCGGCAGCGCATGGCGGCCAATTACATTTTCGATCATCTTGTCGGCTTGGCCGATGGATAACCCATCCGCCAACACCGCTTGCTCGGCAGCCGTCAACGTTGCCCAATCGGCGACCAGCGCAACCCGTTCCGCGACACTTTTTTGATAAAACCCACTCAGGCGTGAGGAGGGTTTGTTTTGTTCGGTCATCATTTGCTTGCCAATCTTGCCAATCGTGTCATTAGTCATTCATCCTTTGTGCTTATCGCTTTCGTCAATAGACAATCATCAATGACTAATGACTCCTGATAGTATACCAAAGGATGGCTATCACAACCTATCGAGTTGACAAGTGACAGAAAATGACAGTGGATTAACCGCTAAAGGCAGTCCAGGCACTGCGAATCGGGCCATCGAGTAATTGGGGCGCAATTGCCAGACTAATCGCCAGCAACAACATGCAGAGCGCGAATACGACACTGACCATGCGTTCGCGCAGTAAGAGGCGATTTTCCAGGGGACCAAAGAGGACACGCGTCAGGCGCACAAAGCCCCAGATCGCGCCGACCGAGGCAAAGAGCACAATCGCCGCCGGGCGCCAGTCATTTTCAGCGATAATTTGTAGCGCCGTCCAATGACCGGTAAAGCCGGCACTCAGGGGAAAGCCGGTTAGGCCCAGCCCGCCCAGCAGAAATGCGGCACTGTTCCACGGCAGACGATTGCCAGCACCCTGCATTCGGTTGGGCGTCATGCCCCCCACATGCTGTTCCAGTGCCGAAAGGCCGGCGGCGGCAGTCAACATACTGACCACGCGTAAGCCAAAAAGAAAGAGGGCCAACGGCCAGGTACGCAGGCCGGGCACAGCTAGAATCATGATGATCAAGCCCCAGTCGTGCAGCGCGGCGTAGCCCCACAGGCGACCCGGGTGATTTGAACCTGCCGCCGCAATACCCCCCCAAACCGTTGTCGCCAAGCCAGCCCAGGTCAGCCACATTTCAAAGGGACCAATTTGGGTGACAAAGGGAAAGGGATTGACCACGCGGAAAAGCAAATGTAACAGGGAAAGCTGATAGAGCAGGGTAACCAGCGCGGTGACGACCGGCGGGGCCGTTTGCGCGGTGATCGGTTGGGCGCTGTGCAACGGCACGGGCATCAAGAGCAGCAGCAAGCCGAGGGTTAAGAGACGCGCCGCCATCAGTTGCGCTGAAGTATCCTGTGGATTGAGCGGAATCTGGTCGATATACCAATAGGCAACCAGAAACAAGGGAAACGCCAGAATGGAGGGCACCAAGGTGCGCAGTGGCCCTGCCGGGCTGGTCAAGCGGCCGGCTTGCAAAATAAAGATGCCAATACAATTCAGCGCCACCAAGAAAAGCGGCACCAAGAATGGGGGTGCCAGCGGCCCGGCAGTCATAAGGGTCACCGCGGTATAGCCAGCCAATAGAATCAAGGTGAATGGGGCAAAACTGCGCCCCTGACTGATGGCAACCGTCAACAGAAAGGCACCAGCCGCCATAAAAAAGGCAGTGATCAAAATGGGTGATGCACCCGGTTGTAACTGAAAGGTAAAGCCCAAGCGCGTTAAGGGTGTACTGACATCGATCACCCAGCCGACAATGGGCAGCGTTACCAGGGGGGTACTCAGATCGAGCCGCCAAAGCCAGAGCGCCACCCCACCCGTAAAGGCCGCGGCCAACAAGCCAGCCAGGACTTCCCACCCGCGCAACAGATAGACGAGCAACGCCATTGCAATGAGGCTGCCTACCAACAAAGTGGGCAAGGTCAACAAGCCATTGGCTGCATTCATAAGGCTTTCCTGGGTGTGACGGGTGTTTCGCTGGCAATCGGCGGCGCGAGCGGCGCTTGCTTGCTGCCATTGGGTAGCAGACGCG
>DAOTTR010000384.1:0-3261 GCA_034437715.1 Caldilineaceae bacterium | reverse complement strand
TGGTGGGTAACTAGGACGATATTTGATGTAGTTTTCGACGCGCGTCGAGAAACGTTGGGTTGCGTCTTGCATAGTAGTCTGGAAGAAAAGGAACGCTAAAGCTTGCGGCTGCGTTTCTGATTATATATTGGACATCCTATACCATACTACCTTCTACTCCTTCTGCCGACAAATACTGCCCAGTACGCTGTCCACCTGCTGTTACCAATGCCTAGAAACGAATAATTTTATGATCGCAATTGAGCTTTTATTGGCGGACGAGCATGGCCTGATGCGTGCCGCTCTGCGTGAACAATTCACCCAGGTAACCGACCTGTATATTGTAACAGAAGCCAGTTCATTGGACGAAGTGTTGTACAAGGTGCAACACCAACCGCCGGATGTTGCCTTAATCGATATTGAAATGATCGGTCGCCCGCCAGCAAATGTTCAAGAGATAGGCGCTTTGTGTGCTGCTACAGCAGTTATTTTCCTAAGCACACAAGATTGGGAAATTTACCTCGCTTTCGCGGCGGCCATTGGCGCTTGCGCCTTTGTCTGCAAAACTGTGACGATGGATGAACTCGTGCAGATTGTGCGCGGATGCGCTGATGCTGGGCCGGCGTTCACGCCGGCCCAGCATCAGCGCATCCGCGTCTGGCAAACTGAAGTAGAAGCAAAGCTTCATGCATTGACCCCCCGACAGCACGATGTCTTAAAACTACTGGTTGCTGGTTACACCAATGCCGAAATTGCAGTCGCATTGGTGGTTTCGGTAAAAACAGTGGAATCACACGTCAGCCAAATCTTTGCCAAACTAGTTGTGAATTCTCGAAGAGAAGTGATTACTTGGATCAAGGAGACAAGGGTGGCATTGCTATGGGCATGAGCGGTGTACGAAAAGATTAGGGTATTACCCTGATGACAAGTGAAAGATGTAGAGATACAATTGCCTCTCTCGTATGGTATTACTGCATCTTCTTCAAACTCCACTCTTATGAAAGGAACCAGCGAATGTTCCACTCTGCCAAAGTCCAGGTCTTCATTTCGGGAGGTTTGGCGCTCACCATTGCTCTATGCACTTGGATTACTGTTTCAGCGTATGTGACCCAATGTTGTAAGTGGTCAGGGAATAGCGCAACTTACACATATGATTTAAGCCTACCAAGCAGCTTTCAGTCAGCAGTAAGTGCCGCAGCATTTACTTGGACAAATTCCTCTTCATCAAGTTGGTCTTGGACTAATTCGCCTACGCCAGGTAACTTAGTTCGACATGGGGCGATCGATGGTGCGGGTAACACTTTAGCAGCTACCACAAATACCTATAGTGGCTCAACGATTACTAAAATGGATATGAAATTTGACAGTGCAGAAAGTTGGTATACCGGGAGTGGTACACCAAGCGGTACGCAAAAGGATTTACAATCTATAGCAACACACGAATTCGGCCATGGCCTTGGCCTTAGTCATACGCAAAGTATGAATTGTCCAGGAAACTCAACAAATGCCACTATGTGTGCCGGCTACACGAGCGGGACGACTCACTTGCGTTCACTTCAAAGCGACGACAATAGCGGAGTACAATTTCTTTATCCATAAACTAATTCCGCCTATTGGTCGCACTACACTAGAGACAAATTAGGAAAGGATTTAACCTATGGGCAGTCGAAGATTAATTGTGATGTGGGGTTGTGCTGTCATGGTAGGATTAACAACAGGCATTGTGTTAGCCAGTTGCATCAAGCCACCTATGGATGCCGAGCAAATGTTTAGTGGTGCAACTACCACTCGTCAGCAAAGTGGAGCAGGCGCCTCCGCCAACGAGGAATTCCATGTCGAAATGATGTATGAGTCCCTTTCTTTCAATGACATGGTAGACAAAGCCAACGCTGTTGTAGTGGGAAAGATCATCAGTATTTCTCCTACCGTGTGGAATCAAGATAGTGGCGCGTACTGGTATGAACCGAAAGCGGGATTTGAACTTCCGCTCCACCATATTGAAGTAGAAGTCGTGGAGCCGATTGTTAATACAGTAAACCTAGACCAGTTCGTCGAAGTGACCGTTATCGGTGAAAGTGCTGTGATTGACGAAAAGGGAAACTTGTTAGATCAGGGTGAGTCCATTCACAATTTGTTAGTCGGGCAGCAGGTTGTTCTTTTTGCTCAGCAAACGGAGATTGCTTGGCGAGGCGGGGCCCGACCCGCTTTAATCCTAATGGGTGTGCCTTCTGATGCTTACTTTAGATTAGAGGCCGATGGATTATACCATGGGAATTTAATCAAGGAACCGCTTTCTCTAGCTGAGCTACTAAGTCGAATTGCTGCGGAACGAGCAACCCCACCCGCTCCGTGATCGTGTGAGTTTCAACAGTTACGAGGGCTCTGCAAAAGGAAAGGCTAATGTCTCCTCCCCTTAGTCCATAAATTCATTGCTTTACGCAAGGAGAACGGTCCACGAGAAGATTTAGCCCTCAGTATCGTGGTTGATAATGCCGACTTTAGTTTTTATAGACGAAAGGAGCACTGCGATGCGTCAAAAAATGGGGTTGCTGGTTGTCGCCCTGCTTGGCTTGCTGAGCGGCTATGCATGGGTAGGCGGTCTAACCAATTGGACCCAACCGGCGGTGGCCCGTTCTACCATCATGCCGGCGCAACCGCACATTGCGTACCTGGCGGCGCCGGGCGCGCCGCATGGACTGTTGACCGAAGCCACCCTGCAAAGCAAGGGTGTATCTTTGGCGCAGGATTGGAAAGCGGTACAAGCTGCGGCGGCAGAACACCCCCTCGATGCTCTGCTGCTTGACGCCACCGCTTTAGCCAGCGCCGGCGATGCTGAACGAGCCTGGGTGCAAGCCCAAATGCACGAAGGTCTCGTTGTCGGTGGGGTGGGGGTCGATCTCAAGCCATTGGCAACGCTGGTGGGGGTGCCGACCCTACGTGACCCTGGTGAAGCGGATATACCGCTAGGCGACGACGGCTACTTTCTGTACTATGCCTATGTGGTCGGCAAACCGGAAGATGTACAGCAATGGCACAATGAGAACTGGCGAGCTAGCCAGTTCAGTGGCGAAACGGGCGTGCCACCCGGAATCCAGGGCTACACGCAGGCGTCGAACGGTAGCTCGCGGGGTGAATTGTCTACCGAGCAAGGCATAAGTGAGCTCTTCCTCGATCTTCAATCAATGATTGGCAGCACCTACCAGATGCGGGCTGACTACGTGCAAGTCATGCAAGAATCGGCTGGCGAGAACAAGTAACAGGAGCAACCATGCAAGCAAACCA
>DAOTTR010000383.1:0-2145 GCA_034437715.1 Caldilineaceae bacterium | reverse complement strand
CGCGGATACGTTGCTGGTTTGTCATCAGGGTCTCCTTCCTTCAGTGCCTAGGCTACCAACCATTTCTCCATAGCAATCAGCATCGATCAATGGAGCGAAACTAGGTGAAACGATGCGCATAGTATAGCACATCTCGTTGCGCCATTTGAACAAGCGCCCGCGCCTAGTCTATACTGTGTCGGTACTGTGTCTGTACTGTAGCTAGTGTGTGGCCCGGTCTATTCCCTGGATACAAAAGGAATCCTATGCGTCAACTCGATCCGTTTACCTTTGATGGTCTCTTTTCGCGCACCATTGTGGAGCAGCGCACGTTGGGCATGGGTGGGGGATACCGGCCCAAGTATGACTTTGCGATTTCCTACCCGGATCCGGCTTCGTTGCCATTGGCCGGCTTGACGGCGGCTTTGCAGCAAGCGCTGGCGGAGGAGGGGCCGGATCTGGCACTGTATCTCAGTGCACAGGGCTATCTGCCGCTGCGCGAATTTGTAGCGGCCAAGCTGGCGCGCGACCGCAATATTCATGTCAGCGCCGATGAGATCATGCTGACTGGTGGCGCGGGACAGGCGATCCATGTGACGCTGGAAGCGCTGGTCGATCCAGGGGATATTGTCCTCACCGATGACTACACCTATGGCGGCGCGATCCACCAGATGCGCCGCTTTCAGGCCGATGTGCGTGGCGTACAAACCGATGACGAAGGCGTCTTGCCCGATGCGCTGGAGGCTGCGCTTCAACAGGCGGCGCGTGAAGGCAAACGGGTCAAACTCTTCTATGCGATTCCCACTTTTCAAAATCCCCAGGGCTGGAGCATGACACTGGAACGGCGCAAGGCATTGGTAGCGTTAGCCCAGAAATATGGAATGCCAATTCTGGAAGACGACTGTTACTCGGATCTGCGTTACGATGGCCAAGATCTGCCGACCCTCCACGCATTGGACGGTGCGGGGCACGTGATCTATGTGAGTTCGTTCTCAAAAACCATTGCGCCCGGTATGCGCACCGGCTATATGACGGCAGCTCCGTCACTCTTTAGGCGCGCGGTTGCGGCCAAGAGCGGTGGTCCTGTACCCCTCTTTGTCACGCTTGCCATTCATCGCTTTGCTATGGATGGGTTAGCTTCGCATATTGAGGTGATCGGCGACATTCAACGGCAGCGGCGCGATGCCATGTTGCAGGGCTTGGTCGAACACTTTAGCGGCAGTGCCACCTGGATCCGCCCCGAAGGCGGGCTTTCGGTGTGGGTGAAATTTCCCGACGGCACGGATATTACCAGCGTACGAGAGAAGATTTTCCATGCGACCAATGTCAGCTATTCGCTCGGCACCAATTTTTCGCCCGATCGCATTGCCGGCAAACAATACATGCGTCTCAGTTATGGCTTTAACACGCCTGCCGAAATTACCGAGGGCATGCGCTTGTTGGCCGATGCCTTCCGCGCTGAAGGTATCGTAACGTAATCGGTTTACAAATCACAGTCAGGAAGCATACGTGCTTATCTATTTTCTACAGGGGTTGGCCTTGGCGTTGCCATCCACCATTTCGCCCAGTCCGTTCAAGATTTTTCTGATCTCGCAAGCACTGGAAAAGGGTGCCAAACGCACCTTGCCCGCCGTATTGGCCCCGCTAATTACCGACGGCCCGATCATCGTGTTGGTGATGTTGGTGCTAACCCAGACGCCGGAATGGTTTCTGACGGCGTTGCGCTTGGTGGGTGGCCTCTATCTCTTTTATCTCGCCGCGCGCATGTTGCTAAATCTGCGGCGCAGTGGCACAGCATTACAGGCATCGGCCCAAGCCACCCGCCAAAGTCTGGCCCAGGCAATTGTGATCAACGTCTTTAATCCCAACCCCTATCTGCTGTGGAGTGTAATTGCCGGGCCGCTGCTACTGGAAAGTTGGCGACAAAGCCCCAGCTATGGCCTGAGCTTGATCGGCGGTTTCTATCTAACCTTTATCTGTGGTCTGGCGGCGCTGGTGGTCGCCTTTGCGACGGTGGGCAAACTCGATCCGCGCTTGAACAAAGCATTGCTGGCGATCTCGGCTGTCGCCTTTATCATCATCGGTGCCAATCAGATCTTGGCCGCGCTGACGACCTTGCTGGGCGGTTGAGCGCGCAACCTATGTTGACATACTTTTGAGACAATC
>DAOTTR010000382.1:0-13859 GCA_034437715.1 Caldilineaceae bacterium | reverse complement strand
CATGAGGGCCATCTTGGTATAGCGCAGGCTGCCGAAGCGCTCCTGGGCCAACCTGTCACCTTTGAACTGGCGGCGATCAACGTGGATAAACCACCGCTGCCTACGGATGTCATCTTGGCGCGTATAGGTCAATTTGCCGGTCGCTACCCGGTGCTGGTGAGCGATGCATCCACCTACATCCGCAAAGCGCGCCTCTATCCGGGTGCAACTTTTGTTGTGGGCTATGATACCGCTGTGCGCATCTTTGCCCCGCGCTATTACGAGGATAGTGTGGCGCAGATGAACGCTGCCGTGGGCGAAATTGGCGCGCTGGGGTGTCGTTTCCTGGTGGCGGGGCGGCTCGATGAGAGCGGCACCTTCCGCAGCCTGGGTGATATGGATATCCCCGCGCGCTTTGCGCCCCTCTTCGACGCCATTCCCGAAACGCTCTTCCGCAGCGATATTTCTTCGACCAAACTGCGCAACACGGGTAAATTAGGCAGCCGATAGATAGGCAGGAGAGCGTTAGGCTATTCCAAAAAAATAATGATCCAGTACGGGCATGCGCTGTGGCGGGATAAAATAATGGGTGTACACAAGGTCTCTTGCCGCCACACCGCGTGCCCCTACGTGAATTGGATCGTTTAAATTTTGGAATAGCGTTAGGGTCGCATAGACCCTAACGCTCTAGATAACTGCTGATCAATCGACGGCCAGCGCCGGGTCTTGCGGAAAAGTAGTATATTCGGTCATGTTGACCAGTTTGCTGGCGCGCGCCCAGGTCACGCTGCCCAACTCGGCGGGTAACTGGTTTTGGTCATACGCGGCGCTGAGTGTCTCTTGCAAGCCCGCTACCCAAGTTAAGCCCTCGTTCTGCTGGGTGAGTTCAGTAGGGAAAGTTTGAATGGTGGACATCGATTCATGCATACCGTTGATGGCGCGCACATGGGCCGTGGCCGCCAGTAGATCACAGGCGACGGGCGCGCCTGTGCGCACGGCGTCGGCGCTCTGCCACAATTTTCTGGCGTCGTCGGCAAAGGGATCGCCATAGACCTTCTGCCGACCATCGACAAAGGTGGCGACAATCAACCCCGGCGCGTGTTGCCCATCACTCGTGCCATAGGTCACCACCCCCTGGTCAAATTCCAAGTGAAAGCGCGGCCCAGCCGTGTCAGGAATAGCGTGCGAAGCGTAGTAAAGAATTTCGACGCCTTGGGCCGTGGTGCAGCGCAGGGCTGCTGTATCGCAATTTTCGATGGGGTTGGCGTGGTAGAGTTCGGCCTGCACCGTCACCGGCTGTGCGCTGCTCTCGCGATTCTCTCCCAAGAGATAAAATAAGTTGTGCAGATAGTGGGCGGTCGCATTGCTCACCGGGCTGTCGAGCACCCAACGTCCATCGGGCATGCGCAGCCGCCCCGCCCAATTGTTGCGTGCATAATAGGTCGCTGTGCGCGGCCAAAGCACCCGCGCCTTAAAGCGCTGTGGCGCGCCCAACACGCCAGCCAAGATATCCTGTTTCAGCGCCTGGATCGCCGCCGAGAAGGACCACTGGTAGCCCACGGCGACAAAGCCACCATACGTTTGTTGGGCTTCGTCCATCGTCCGGGCTTCTTGCAGAGTGGCGCAGAGCGGCTTTTCACAGAGTACACTGGCGCCGTGCGCCAATGCATCACAGGTGTAGGGCGCGTGAAAATGAATCGGCGCGGCAATCACCACCAATTGCGCGCTGGCCGTCTGCCAGAAACTCGCCAGATCGGGATAGCGTGGAATGCGAGCCGCGCGCAGGGTGCTTTCGATGGCACTGCCCCCGATTGTGGGATCGATGACGCCGACGAATTGCACATGCTGGGTCGCTGCCTCGGCCAGCAAGGTGCGCAGGTAAAAGTCGCCATAGCCACCTGCCCCCACCAGCGCAACCGAGACTGTTTCAGTCACAGAATCCTCCTTTGTGGATTTCATCATACATGCTCATCTCAAATGACCACCTTGCCGTTGTCAAGTAACCAGCGCACTGCTTCCTGCACCGCTTGCAGCGACGTGTAGCGCGGGCGATAGTCGAGCAGGCGCTGTGCTTTGGCAATGCTGCAATTGGGGCTGTGGGCAATGTGATCCCAGGTGGCCTGCGCTTCAGCGGCGGCAACGGTGGCGCGCCATTCCTCCCACGGCAGAAAGGTCAACATGGCCGGTTGCCCAAACCATTCGGCCATGGCTTCCGCATAGCCGCGCAAGGTGAGTGCGCCGGCTGAGACCACATGAAAACTCTCGCCCAGGGCGGTGCTACGGTTGGCCAGTGCTTGCATGAAGATCTGCGCCACGTCATCGGCATGGACATGATGCACCGTCTCCATGCCCAAGTTGGGCAGCGCGATTTCCTCCCCACGCCCCAAGCGGGCAAAGGTTTCGGGGTTGAAGTGACCCGCCGGATTCAGCGGGGCCCAGCCTGGTCCGACAATATGCCCAGGGTGCAAAATGGTTGCCGGGAAACCATGACGGCGCGCTTGATCGAGCAAATAACGCTCGATCTCGGCTTTTTGGATGCCATACGCGCCAAATGGGCGACGCGGTTGCATTTCGCTGGTCGGCACTTCGGCGCTTGGGCCATGCACCCAGATTGTGCCGCAGTGCAGAAAATGCTGGATTTGGTCGCGCAGTGCCTCTACAATCTGGCGCGTGCTGTCGAGCGTAAAACAGATCATATCGATCACGACATCGGGCTTGAGGGCGCGGATTTGCTCACCAAAGGTGCCCTCGCCTTCGGCGGCCGTACGGTCGATGGTCACCTGTTGCACCTTTTGCCAGGCTCCGTGGGGTTGATAGGCTGTTCGCTGCTGACGACTGACCGCCACCACTTCATAACCGGCGGCCACCAAGCGTGGCACCAGATAGGTGCCCACATGGCCGCTGCCACCAATGATCACAACACGCATAGAATTTCCTTTGCTGTTAATGGCGCTTTTTTGGATAAGGTTGCTTGATTATACCACTAGTACAGAGCGGCCTAAGTAAGACAGTGAGACAGTAGGACAGTGAGTCAGTGGCTGTCTACTGTCCTACTGTCCTACTGTCTCACTGTCTCACTGGACTACCATTGGTCTATTTACGCCGTCGTGTACTAGGTACCGGTTGGGCCGTTTGTGGGCCGTTCGTTGGCCGTGATAAACTTTGGCGCAGCAATGGCTCTGTAAGATCACAAATGGACAGGATGGCCGGATGACCGAGACAGGTTCACCGATCGCGTTACCAATCACGCTGCGTGACATTTATTGGGCGCGCCAGGCGATTGCGCCCTTGGTGCGCCGCACACCGCTGGTCTATTCAGCGGGGCTTTCAGCCTATGCCGGTACTCATGTCTATCTAAAACTGGAAAATCAACAAGCAACGGGCGCGTTCAAGTTGCGCGGCGCGGCCAATCGTTTGCTAGCCTTGACCCTGGCCGAACGCCAACAAGGGGTGATCACTGTCTCTACGGGCAATCATGGCCGGGCCGTTGCCTATGTGGCGCAGCGATTGGACATGCGCGCCGTGATCTGTGTGCCGGATCTCGTGTTGCCCCATAAACTGGAAGCTATGCGTGCCCTGGGGGCTGAAGTCGTGATCCACGGTCACACGCAGGATGAGGCGGAAAGCTATGCCCTGCACGTACAGATTGAGCAGGGGTTGACCCTGGTTTCTGCCTTTGACGACCCGCATATTATCGCTGGCCAGGGCACGATTGGGTTGGAAATCTTGGAAGATCTGCCCCAGGTAGACACGGTGATTGTCCCGCTTTCTGGTGGCGGGTTGCTGGGCGGCATCGCGCTAGCGCTGAAAAGTGCCAGCACCAATATTCGCACAGTGGGCGTCTCCCAAGCATTGGAACCGGCCATGGCCCTCAGTTTGCAAGCTGGCGCACCTGTCGCCGTGATCGAGGAACCCTCGCTGGCCGATAGTCTGCTAGGCGGGATTGGGCTGGCGAACCGCTACACCTTCCCCTTGATCCGTGATCGGGTCGATGAGATCGTGCTGCTGAGCGAAGCGGAGATCGCCGCGGCCATGGTCTATGCGCTGCGCCAGGAGAAGCAAGTGGTTGAAGGGGGCGGCAGTGTGGGCATTGGTGCGATCTTGGCCAGCAAAGTGGCGCATCTCGGCGAACATGTGGTGGTCGTTGTCAGTGGCGGCAATGTTGAGATGAGTAAGTTGCTGGCATTGCTTTGAGCAATGCCATAGATGATCAAAATTTATGGGTATGTACCTGTGAAATGCATTATCATCTATAAGCGATTGCAGTATAGACCATTGACAAAGACAAGTCGCCTATGCTACGCTGCTGAGCGCATGGGCGTAAATTATCGCTAGTCAGGGAGAAAAGAAGGATGAGCGCAACCCTCTATGAAACCGATTTCTTTGCGTGGACACAACGCCAGGCCGAACATTTACGCCTAGAAGAATTCGAGAAAATTGATTGGAACAATCTGCTGAAAGAGGTTGAGGATATGGGGCGTAGCACCCAGCGCGAGCTAAGCAATCGTTTGATTGTGCTACTTTCCCATCTTTTGAAATGGCACTTTCAGCCAGAAAATCGGGGGACAAGTTGGCGAGCAACCATTACTGTGCAACGAAAAGATATTGCACGCTTGTTACGCAAAAATCCCAGCTTGCACCCACAAGTCGATGAGTTCGTCAGCGAAGTGTACGAAAGCGCCCTGCAGATCGCCTGGGGCCAGACTGGGCTGGATTACATCACCTTTCCGGTTGCCTGTCCCTATGCTGTTGCCCAGATCCTGGATGAAGCCTTTTGGCCAGAAGCGTAGTGACAATCTTGTCATGCTTTGGCACTGCCATACTGCTGCCAACGCGTCAGCCCGCCATGGATTAGTTCAATGCCTGATGCCACGCTACGTGTGCTGCCTTCGTCCTCGCCATAGATCGAAACCACGGCCAACACGGCTACTTTTCCCGTCGCCATCACCACATCGATGGCGTTCAATACCTGCGTCATATCCGGGCCATTGGGCTCGCGCGTGCTATGATTGGGCACATAACGTTCATCCAAAATGTCCGAATCAATGTGCAAATAGAACAGATCACAGCGCTCGGCCAATGCTTGAATGGCCGGTGCCAAAGCCGCGCCGGGAAAGCCTGCGGCGGGGGCGGCAATGACAACATCGGTGGCGCGGATCAACTGCTCTTCCAGCGGGTCCAGGTTGCGCACATCGACCATGACAATGCGCTCGGTGGGCAGCGGCGCAACAATGTGCGAGCCGAGCCGCCAATCGGGATAGGCCAGTCCCGCGCTGACGGCCACCGGCATACCGCCCAACATGCCCGAAATCGTGGTCTTGGGCGTGTTGAAGTCGCCGTGCGCGTCAAACCAGACCAAGCCAATCCGCGTCTGCGCGCCATAGGCATCCTGCAAGCCACCAATCACGCCGGTGATGTGGCTGCAATCGCCGCCGGTCATCAGAATGGCATGGCCAGCATAGGCCCCGGCCGCCACGGCTTTGGCAATTTCGCCACCCAACTTACCCAGATTTTCTGGCTCATCCGTGGTGCGGTCGGCTTCTGGCAAGCGCGGCTCGACCATGGTGATTGGCACCTGGGCGACCTGATAGACCGCCGCCGCCCCATAGGCATCGAGCGCACGTTCATCGCGCTGGGCGAGCCGACTGGCGCGATAGCGTACGCCTACAACTGTCAAACCCGCGAGTGGTTGGTGCTCTTGCATGGCAAGCTCCTCGTATGTATACCGCAATAGCGCATAGATGATAATGCATTACCAGAGTAAATGGCTGTAAATTTTTATCATCTATGGCATTGCTCAATATAATGAAACTCTTTTCGCGTTTTCAACACAACCGCAGGTTAGATAAAAGCCTAACCCCTGCAGTGCGCATGATTATACGCTAGTGGCCATGCTTTCCGCCAAGCCCCAAAATGGGTGTTGCACCCCTTTCCCTGTGACAGTGTTAACAAGATCACAGGTAGCTCGTGTTTACAAAGATTTTCCCGACGCCAGCAGAAGTGTATGCTACGTTGTATTATAACAGTTATTAGTAAATCTTTCATAAGCTAAAGAAAACGTAATCTATGGTGGATTATGCTGACTAAATTAGTACTATTGACTAATATCTTTATATAGAAACATTACGTAAAATTTGAGTGGTATTTATACAGAATTATTGCTAGTTTTGCTAGGTACAGTGCAACGTAAGTTTTGATGGGTTAACATAGGTCACGTTCCCGGCAGTAAAAGCCTGTACCTGAATCGTACGACAACGTTAAATTTGTGTTGAATTCATTCAACACCTGCGACGGGAAACGTGTTTAAGCACGTTTCCTATCCCAGGCTCTGCATTCATTCAGAGCAGCAGGTGATGAAATTTAACGTTGGCGTAATCGTTCCTATTTATGTAAGATTTTAGCTGGTACACATCGAATTTATATCATTGACGCACAAGGACCCGATCATGCATTTATTGATGACTTTGCTACTTGCACATCTGTTTGCCGACTTTCCGTTACAGACAAACGAGTTGGCAAAACTTAAGGAAAAGCGTTTTGAGGGTGTGTTTTATCATGTGCTGATTCATGTTGCAATTACATCGTTGCTGATTACGAATAGCCAGCAATACTGGGCATTGATTTTGGGGTTAGGTGCTGTGCATTTTGTGATCGATGCGTTGAAGATTCTATTGCCTTTCAAAAAGGGTGTGTGGTACTTTTTGGTCGATCAGTTCGTACACTTGCTTTCGCTGATGCTTGCTGCCTATCTTGCGCAGCGAATCTGGGATCCCGCGCCTACCGGTATTTTGCCCGATGCGTGGCTTGGCCTGGTTTTGAGTGGCGCGTTGGTGCCGGCGGCGATGGTATTGTTTTGGGTATGGGCAAGCACCCTTAATCCGGAATATGTTACCCGCTCCTTGCTGCTGCGTTGGGCAAAGCAGCGACTGCTCTTGATTGAGCAACGGGTTGGATTGGCCCTCATCAGCGTTGTTTTCTTGCGCCCAGCCATCTACTTGATCTATTCTTTGGCCGACATGCTCCGCATTATTTGGAAATAGCGATAGCGGTACTCTGCTCGCGCTACGATAGGCTATACTCAAATCAGCATGAGAACCGGCGTTTGATGTAGCAATGATCAGCGTGCCGGGGACTGCCTAACTGCAGATCTGTACTGAGAACTTTTCTTGGGCAGTCCTCGGCACGCTATCGCGAAACTCCGGTTCTCAAATTGAACTCAGTATAGACCCGAAATCCGTGGGAAAATCGTCGGCAAAATTTTGCTGCGCTAAAATTAGCCGCTGCCTTCAACGTGTGGTAGAGTGCAAGGCAACAACCGAATGATTCCGATTCAGGTGCGCTTTATCTATGGATCGATAGAATAAGATCGATAGAACAGCACTACTGCTAAAGCGCATAATGGGGAAGTCCGGTGACGCCAATTTTGGCCATTCCGGCACTGTCCCGCAACGGTAAATAATAGTCAATAATCAATTGCTACCGACTAATGGTTAATGAAGAGTCGTCCATGTGCGCATCTCTTCGGTTGACCATTAAAAATTAGCCATTGATTATTGACTATTAGAAAGTCCGATACCCGCCTGAACCTGGACTGCGTACCACCTTCGTGGAGAAAGGGGGGCGAGTGCTGAACCTTTTTTGCACCTGTGCCCGCCAACTCGGCGGGTTTTTTTATTGATGGGGATGGACGATGACTTTCTTGATGAAGCGTACCCTAGCCATCGCCCTGGCCATAGGGCTCGATCTTCGATTGGGCGATCCACCCAATCGCTTTCACCCCGTCGCATGGATGGGCAGGGCGATCGCTGCCGCCCAACGTACGGCCCCGGCGCATGGTCACCGCGCCCAGTTTGTGTACGGCATCTTGATCAGTGTGGGCGGGGTGCTGATGACGGCAACGACTGGCTGGCTATGGGCGCTTGGTTGTCGCCGGTTGCCTTGGTGGTTGTCTGTAATCGGGGAGGCACTGCTGTGTAAGATGAGCTTTGCGCTGCGCGGCCTGAGTACAGCGGCGGATGCGGTCTATCAACCACTGGCTGCCGATGATTTGCCCACGGCGCGCCAGCAGTTGCGTTGGCATTTGGTCAGCCGCGATACGGCGGAGCTGACAGCCAGCCAGATCGCCGCGGCGGCCATCGAATCCGTCGCCGAAAATGCCTCGGACGGCGTGATCGCGCCATTGCTCTACTATCTCCTGTTTGGTCTACCTGGTGCGCTGGCCTATCGCTTCTTGAATACCGCCGATGCGATGTTGGGCTATCACGACGCCCAACGCGAGTGGCTGGGCAAAGCCTCGGCGCGGCTGGATGATGGGACGAATCTGCTACCGGCCCGCTTCACCGCGCTGTTGATCATGGCCGCGGGTTGGTTGACGGGATGCGACGCCGGCAATGCTTGGCGTGTTTGGCGGCGCGATGCCCGCGTGACGGCCAGCCCAAATGCCGGTCATCCCATGAGTGCTATGGCTGGTGTGCTGGGCGTGGCATTAGAAAAAGTGGATCACTATACGCTGGGTGCTGGTCAACGCCCACCCAGCGTACACGACATTCCACGCAGTGTCGCCTTGTTGCGCTTGGCAACATTTCTGGGGCTAGCTGTACTGACGGTAATCAGTTTTTGTTGGGGGAAGAAATATCATGATCACAACCGCACAACCTAGTATGCGTCCCTATGGTCGCCAAGTCTTGCTCTGTAATCATGGCGACTGTGTTGATCCCGCCGTGGCCGAGGGATTGCAACGCCGCTTGATGGAACTCTGTCGCGCCTATGGATTGACCAAATTACAGAATCCCCATCGTATCAAGTGTACGCTGGCCGATTGTCTGGGTGTTTGCCAAAAGGGACCGATCTTGGCGGCCTACCCCGACGGCATCTGGTATCACAGCGTGACCGAGGCTGTGTTGGAACAGATTTTTCAGCAGCATTTTCTGCAAGGGCAGCCGCTTGAGTCGCATATTTTTCACCGACTTTATCCGGCGGGCAGCGAACCAGTCTATCCGCCAACGGTGCGCCATGATCCCGCGCGCGTGTTGCCGGATAGTATAAATATCGCTAGCGCTGTGGTTCCGGAGGAGGTGATTCCCGATTCGGATGTACAAACTGCCGACGCGATCCGCGCGGCTGTGCGGCGCGCTAAGAAAAAGAAGGGCTTGATCATTGTCAATACGGGCGAGGGCAAAGGCAAGACGACGGCGGCATTAGGGGTGATGACGCGGGCGTGGGGCCGCAAGATGCGGATTGGTGTGCTGCAATTTCTGAAGAATGAACATGCGCGCTTTGGCGAGATCAAAGCGGCCGCACGCATGGGTGACATTGACTGGATCTCGACTGGCGACGGCTGGACGTGGACGAGTGACAACCTGGATGAGACTGTGGCCAAGGCGCGTCATGCGTGGTCAATTGCCCAAGAGCGGATTGTGCATGGTGGCTACGATCTATTGCTGCTAGATGAATTCACCTATCCCCTGCACTACGGCTGGCTGGATATCAACGAGGTACTCGCCTGGCTAGAAGCCAACAAGCCGCCCATGTTGCACCTGATCATCACAGGTCGCTATGCGCCGCAGAACCTGATCGATTTCGCCGACTTGGTGACGGAAATGCGCGCCATCAAACATCCTTTTGCCGAACAAGGCATTCGCGCCCAGGCGGGCATCGAGTATTAAGGCATAAATAAGAAAATAACTATCCAAGGGGATGTGGTAAACTGCTCTCCAGAAAGGGGAGAGCGATGCAACTAACGAATGAATTCAAAACAACACTGAACGAAACGCAAGCGATGTTACAAGGGTACGCCCGGCGGCATTTCATGGCGAAAATCGTCGAGACGGTGTTTGGGGGCAAACCGAGTCATGCGGAACGGGAACTGGGCTGGAATCGCGTGACACTGCGGAAAGCGCGGCGGGAATTGCAGGGTGAGTTCTGCTACATCGACCACTACCACCAGCGCGGACGCAAGAAATGTGAAGCACACCTGCCGAAGTTGCTGGACGATATCTGTGCCATTGTTGATAGTCAGAGTCAAACGGATCCGACCTTTCGGACGCAACGGTTGTACACGCGCTTGCGTGCTGCGGAAGTGCGTCGGCCATTGATCAAGCAGAAAGGGTACCAAGATGCCGAGTTGCCCACTGCGGCCACGATCAGCAGCAAACTCAATGCCGCGCTTGATCTTTACCGAAGCGCAGTCCAAGCTCTTTGGTGAACTGAAGACATCGATGGACGCGACAGTCGATGAATGGTTTGCCAACTTCGTGATAACACAGAGCGCCAAGTTCAACCGAACTTGGCGCTCTGTGCATCTATATGGAAAATCCGCAACGGGCGATTTCAGTGGATCGCGGTACTGTCCACTGCCTATTGCTTGGCAACGTTACTTAAAGACGCCGTTGGTAATGCCTTCAACAATCTGGCGTTGAAAGAGGAAGGTAATGATAAAAACCGGAATCGTGGCGAGAATCGCCACCGCCGCCATATTACCCCAATCTGCATAAAATTGGGTGGAACTGCCAATCAGTTGCGCTTCGGAGAGCGCCATCGTGATCACCTTGGCCGATGGCCCGCGCGCAAAGACCAGCGGAATAAAAAATTCATTCCAGCCGCCAATAAAGTTGATCAAAAACATGGTGGCAATCCCTGGCCGGATCACGGGCAGGATAATATGCCAGAGCATAGGGAAGAAACTGGCGCCGTCTACCTTGGCCGCGTCTTCAACTTCAATGGGTACCTGGCGCAAAAACGAAACCAGTACCCACACTGTCACCGGTAGCAGACCACTGCCATAGAGCAGGAGCAGGCCATGCAGCGTATCCATGAGTTGGAAACGCTGATACAGTTGAAAGAGTGGAATCACGGTGGACGATCCGGGCAACATGCTAGAGGCAAGCAAGCCGACCAGTACCAGGTTGGCACCAGGAAAAGACAGGCGCGCCAGGGCATAGGCTGCCAGCAGACTGGCAGCCAGGGCCAGCACCGTTGATATCGTCGCCAAAAAGAAGGTGTTAAACATATACCGGAGGATTGGCAAACCGGTGAAGACCGCGTGGAAGCGATCAAACGCAAAACTTTGCGGCAGATACGAGAGCGGTTTGGTAAAGAGCTTATCGCCCGGGGCAAAGGCTGTCAGGAAAATATAATAGATCGGCAACAGAACGACGAGCAAGAACAGCAGGAGGAATAGATAAAAAAGCAGGGTGCCGCCAAGGCGGCGTAGCCGATGGGTGTTCATCTTATAGTCGATTCCAACTCTGGCGCAACAGGCCGAAACCTAAAATACCAACCACAAGCACAATGGCAAATAGCAGCATGGCAACCGCCGAGGCATAGCCAAAGTTGAGCACGCGGAAGCCTTGCAGGTAGACAACATAGGAGAGTAAGGAGGTTGCCGAGCCGGGCCCGCCCCCCGTCAACGCATAGACGATTTCAAAAGATAAGACGCGGAAGATCGTAATGAAAATCGCCATGGAGACAATCAACGGCAATAGCAGCGGCAGCGTGATATACCAATAAGAGCGGATACCATCCGACCCGTCGATCTTGGCCGCTTCGTACAGTTCGGTAGGAATGCCTTGCAGGCCGCTCAGGAAGATCACGGCCAGGAAGGGCGTATTTTTCCAGGTGTCAGTCAAGGTAACGGCAAAGCGGGCATTGGTGACGTTGACCAACCACAGGGGGCGTTCGCCCGAAATGCGCCAGATAATGTCGTTGACCAGACCATAATCTTGGTTAAAGGCCCAGACCGCAGCCGCCCCCGTCACAATCGGCGCAATCGCCCACGGCAGTAGATTGACCGTGCGTGCCAGCGTGCGCAACCGAAATTTTCGATTCAGCAATTGCGCAATGCCTAAGCCTAAGACGATTTGCAGGGTAACTGATACGGTAACAAAGAAAAAAGTGAAGGACAACGATTGAGTGACATTGGTATCTTTGGTCAGGGCGATATAATTTTCCAGCCCAATGTAATCAAAGGTACGGCGCACGGGGCTGTTGTCAAAAAAGCTAAGATAGAAGGTACGTAAAAACGGATAGACAGACGTGCTCAGACGCCAGATTACCACGGGTGCGACTAGCAGATAGGCCAGAAGCAGCCGCCGTGTGGCCATGGTAAACCGGGTAACTCCTGGTTTGGGCTTGGGCATAGAAAGGGTGGACAAAAAACTTCCTCCGTGTTGCGTGTTACGCGTTGGCGATGCATACCGCCTGAATGCCACAGCACACATCGCCAACGTGAATCAGTTACGGGCGCGCTTGATGGATCGCTATTTCCCCAGATCGCGATCTAAAATCGGCGTAATCTTGGCCATCGCGTCATTGATCGCCTGGTCGAGATCCACCTGGTCCGTCAGGAAGGCGTGGATGTTTTGTTCGGCGGCGTCATAGATTTCTTGAATGCTGGGGGTAACGGGGCGCGCCTTGACCAAGTCGCCGGCTTCGGCCAACTGTTGCAGGAAGGGTGCCGACGGTGCCTTGTCCTGGACTTCTGGATCGGCCCAGAGTGAGATACGCGCTGGCACGCGCCCGCGCAGAATTTGCATCTTCATAATTTCTGGCCGCGCCGTAAAGGCAACCCATTCAGACGCCAGTTCTTGGTTTTCGGACTGGGCATTGATCGACCAGCCCCAGCAGCCAGTGACAGTTTGTGCATTGTCTGGGCCTTTGGGCGGCAGGAAGGCAGAAACCTGATCTTGCCAGAAATCCGCATTGGTGCGGAGTGTGCCATAAAAACCATCCCAGACCCACCACATCGCATATTTGTTGTCCAAGAAGCCTTGTAGGGAAGTCGTATAATCATCCTGCGGCACCGAAGGCGGCGCTACTTTGTGGGTGGCAAAGAGATCTTTGTAAAAGGCAATCGCTTCTCTGCTCCCCGGCTTGTCCAACGCGTTGATCGCGCCACCGGCCTGGTTGGTCCAATGTTGAATGTCATTGCCCAAAATGCCGTTGTTCTTGCCGCCAAGGGTAATGCCGTAACGCTCTTCGCCTTGGGTCAGTGTGGTTGCCACTTCCAGCAGTTCGGCCCAGGTTGTGGGGGGTTGCACCCCGGCTTCCTCGAAGAAATCGGTGCGATAGAGGAAGATTTCCGTATCGTTGCCCCAGGGAATGCGATAGAGCGTACCATCCCAAGAGGAGACATCGGTGAGCAACGTTTGCGGCCAATCGCTCAAGTCGATCCCATGCTTCTCGACGGTTGGTTCGAGCGGCGTCAACCAGCCAGCAGCACCATAGATCGCGGCTTGGAAGTCATCACAATGGAATGCGTCGGTGTTCTTGTCGCCGGAAGCAAAGCGCGTGGTCATTAGTTGCTGCCATTCCAGGTAGCCGGCTGGTGCTACCTCGTAGTTCACCGTATTGCCCGTCTCTTCGGTAAAGGCGTCCATAACGCTTTTAAATGCATCATTGGAATCGGCCCAATAAATGACATTAACCGCCGTGGCCTCAGCGGTAGTTGACTGGGCTGCACCGCTGTCGGTGGCGGAAGTGCCGCTGGGCGCGGCGGGTGGTGTGCAGGCTTGGAGGGCAATCGCCGTGGCTCCCATCCCGATCGTAGAGAGGAATGCGCGGCGGGACAGGCGAGTCGATGGTTGGGAAGTCATCCTAGTTCTCCTTTAAGCAATTGAATAAGGTATGGATTGGATTCACTTGATGCGTGAATCGCTTGATAACCGAAACTCTTGACAGACCGCGCTAAGCGTATGAATAGGGAGACGCCAAAGCACAAATCAAGTTTTGCAAAAGGGTAGATTCAGCCTATCTGGTGGGTAGTACGACAACGTTAAATTTGTGTTGAATGAATTCAACACCTGCGACGGCAAACGTGTTTAAACACGTTTTCTATACTAGGCTCTGAATTCATTCAGAGCAGCAGGTGATGAAATTTAACG
>DAOTTR010000381.1:0-6144 GCA_034437715.1 Caldilineaceae bacterium | reverse complement strand
CAGCCCGGTGGCCGGCATTCCTTGTGTGCAGGCCGACATTAACGACGCCGAAGCGATCAAGCCAGCCTTTCGGGGCATGGATATGGTGGTCCACATGTCGGCAGAGACCAAGGATCTGGCGAACTGGGACAAGATCCTATCCACGACCATCGGCGGCACCGTCAATGTTTTTCGCGCCGCGCAAGAGGCGGGCGTCAAACGGATTGTCTTTGGCAGCTCCGGCGGTAGCATGTGTGGCTACGAATATGATGACTCGCTGCCCTATGGCCGGCTAGCGGCGGGCAAGTACGACGAAGTAGGCGACAGCTGGCCGCTGCTCACGCAGAACGATCCGCCGCGCTGCGATGCGCCCTATGCGATTGGCAAAGTCTTTGGCGAGGTGACTGGGCGCTGGTTTGCCGACACCTTTGGTATCTCTGTGCTCTGTATCCGGCTGGGCGCAGTGCTCGACACCAATAAGCCCAAGCTGCTGCGCCACTTCCCCGGTTTTCTGGCCCAAGAGGATTGCGTGCAGATCATCGACAAGTGTCTCTCGGCCCCGATGTCGCTCAAATTTGATATCTTCGACGCCATTTCCGAGAACAAATATCGCTGGCGTGACACCAATCATGCCAAAGAAGTGCTCGGTTGGCAGCCCACTGGCTCCGCCGATCTCTACAATCCAGATGACTACCGCAAAAAGTAATCGCCGACGCGGTTACTTGCTCTACAGGAGAACAAAAAATTATGTCAGATCTACAATTCAAGCCGCGCCTAACACGGCGTACATTTCTGCAACAGGTGGGCATCTTGGGTGGGGCCACCCTGGCCTTGCCCTTGTTACAAGCATGTAGCCCAGCCGCCGCACCGACAACCGAAAGCACCGCCCCCGCGGGTGAACCCGGCACGCCCCAAGCTGGCGGCGAAATTCGCTTTGGCCAGAACAACGAGCCCGATCTGCTGGACCCAGCGCGCACGGCGCAAGCGTCAGCCTTTACAGTAATGATCTCGCTCTATGATACCCTGGTCTGGTTCGATCCGGTGGGTTTGGCCTTCACACCGGGCTTGGCCGAGGCTTGGGCAAGTAGCGAAGATGGCTTAACCCACACCTTCACCCTGCGCCAGGGGGTTACCTTCCACGATGGCACGCCCTTCAATGCCGAAGCCGTCAAATTCAGCTTCGACCGCATTCTGGATCCGGAGCTAAAATCCCCCTTTGCGCTGACCAAATTGGGACCCTATCAGGAAACCGTGGTGGTCGATGAATACACGGCGCAAGTCGTGCTCACAGCGCCCTATCCCGGCTTTTTCGATGCGCTCAGCCACACGGCATTGGCGATGGTCTCGCCTGCTGCCGTGGCGGAAGCTGGGGAAGATTTCGGGCGCAATCCGGTCGGTACGGGTTATATGAAGTTCAAAGAGTGGATGAGCAACGATCACATCACGCTGGAACGTAACGACGACTATAGCTGGGGACCGGCCTTCTGGAATCACACGGGACCAGCCTATCTGGAACAGCTCACCTTTGTGCCGGTGGCCGACAATGGGGCGCGGCTCACCGCCTTTGAGAGCGGCGATCTGCATGTGATCGAAGCGGTGCCCGAACAAGACTTTGACCGCCTTGTCCAAAGCGGCGAATTTCAGATGAAGGTCTCGCCGTCGCAAGGCGCACCCATGGCCTTCTTTATGAACACAGAAAAAGCGCCCACGGACGACAGCAACGTGCGCCAGGCCATTCTTCATGGTCTCAGTCGCCCGGATCTGATCAATACGGCGCTCTTTGGCTTGTACGATCCGGCGGAAGGACCGCTCTCGCCCAATACGCTCTACTATACCAGCACTGTCGAGGGACTTTATCCCTACGATATTGCCAAGGCCACCGATCTCTTAGAAACCGCCGGTTGGACCGTGGGGGCCGATGGCATCCGCGAGAAGGATGGGCAACGCCTGGAGATCGACTTTGTCAACTGGCCCGCCGCCCAACCCATGGTGATTGCCACCCAAGCGTTGTTGCAACCGCTGGGCATTCAGGTCAACGTAGCCATCTTTGATCAAGCGACGCGTGTGCAGATGGGTCACAATGGCGAGGGTCATCTCTTCTCGACCGCTCTGTTGGACAGCGAACCCGGCAGCATTGCGCTCTTCTATCATTCCAAGAATATTGGCAGTTTCAACTGGTCGCGCTATAGCGATCCCGATATGGACGCGCTGCTCGACGCTCAGGCAATTGAGCCAGATACAACCAAGCGCGCCGAGTTGTTGGCGCAGATCCAGCTGAAAGTTATGGAAAATTCGCTCATGTATCCGGCCTATGTCTTTGCACGCTTGCATGGTATTAGCCAACAAGTGGCAGGCTTCCGCGTCAATGCGCTGGGCAGCTATCCCTTCTTCTATGAAATGTCAATCACAGCCTAAGATTTACCTGATTTGTTGGAAAGTTAGAGTCTCCATGTCAACCAAGCACAGAGAAGATCGCTTGTACCCCTACGATGTAGCCAAGGCCGAGAACCTGCTGGACGAAGCGGGCTGGGTCATGGGTGACGATGGCATTCGCGCCAAGGATGGCGAAAAGCTGGTGCTGGACTTTGTCAACTGGCCGCCCGGTGAATCGGTGGTGCTGGCGGCACAAGGCATCCTCAAGCCACTGGGCATTGAGATCATCGCCCAGATCTTCGACCAGCCGACGCGCGTGCAAATGGGGCACAATGGCGAAGGCAACATTTTCATGAACACGGTGGTGGACACCGATCCAGGAGGTGTGGGCCTTTTCTATCATTCCAAAAACATGGGCACCTTTAACTGGCCACGCTTTGCCGATGAGCAGATCGACGCGGCGTTGGATCAGCAACAGGTGGAAATCGACCCTGCCAAGCGCGCCCAACTGTTGGAAGATTTCCAGGTGCGCGTCATGGAAAACGCGCTGATCTATCCAGCCTATCTCTTTGCTCGTCTGCACGCTGTGGCAGCAGCCGTGCAAGGCTTCCGCGTGAGTCCGCTGGGGACCTATCCCTATTTCTACGAGATGTGGCTGGCGTAGCACCGCATCTCGGTTATTCAGCGTGTGACGCGTTGCGGGCGAGCAACGCGTCACATGCAAAGCGGTAGAAGAGTATTATGCTGACTTATATCCTGAAACGCTTGCTTGCGTTGATTCCTGTGCTGGTGGGGGTGTCACTGCTAGTCTTTGCCAGCTTGTATCTGACCCCGGGCGATCCGCTGTCGGCGGTGTTGGGCGAAGCCGTGGTGAGCAAAGAACAGGCCGATCAGTTGCGTGCCCAATATGGCTTTGACGATCCGTTCTATGTGCAATATGCCCGCTTTGCGGGGCGTGCCCTGCAAGGCGACCTGGGGCGCTCGTTGCGTTACAACCAGCCGGTGCTGACCCAGATCCAAAGTCAACTGCCCGCCACGCTTAAATTGACCTTGGCGGCCATGGCCTTTGCGATTGTTTTTGGGGTGTCGCTGGGTGTGCTGGCAGCCATTTATCACAATACCTGGATCGATTTTCTGGCCATGTTGCTGGCGCTGGGAGGGATCTCGATTCCTACCTTTTGGTCGGGGCTGATTCTGCTGTTGGTTTTTTCCCTAGAATTGGGTTGGCTGCCGGCCACGGGTACGGACGGCTGGCAACGTTTGCTCATGCCGGCCTTTGCCCTGGGCTATGGGGCCGCGGCGATTATTGCGCGGCTAACGCGCAGTTCCATGCTCGAAGTGTTGCGCCAGAGTTATGTCAATACGGCGCGCGCCAAGGGTCTACCAGGCCGCACGGTAATTTTGCGCCACACGCTGAAAAATGCGCTTATCCCAGTGATCACCATGATCGGGTTGCAGTTTGGCAATTTGCTGGCGGGGGCAGTGGTGGTCGAGACGGTTTTTTCGCGCCAAGGCATGGGACGCTTGTTGGTGGACGCAATTTTGAGCAAAGATTTTCCCACTGTACAGGGCACGGTGCTCTTTGTCGCGGTGATCTATGTGTTGATCAATCTGCTGGTCGATCTCTCCTATGCCCTGGTCGATCCGCGGATTCGGTATCAATAACGTTACCTATTGTTTTACCTACGGATTGGCTAGTCGAGCACTTATGCGGAAAATTTTACGCAACGGCAACACGGTTGTCGGGATGGTTCTTTGTTCCT
This sequence comes from Caldilineaceae bacterium, assembly GCA_034437715.1. Taxonomy (GTDB): domain Bacteria; phylum Chloroflexota; class Anaerolineae; order Caldilineales; family Caldilineaceae; genus JAHBVH01. The sequence continues at coordinate 2,029 of DAOTTR010000381.1, read as the reverse complement.
TCTTGGTGGTTGGCGCTTTGATTGGCATGTGGTACACCCCCTATGATCCAGTGGCGATTGATCCAGCGGTGCGCCTGCAAGGGCCGAGCATGGCACACTGGCTGGGCACCGACCATTTCGGGCGCGATATTTTTAGCCGTCTGTTGGCGGGTGCCCATCTTTCGCTGGCGATTGGGGTCATATCAATTCTGTTTGCCCTGGTGGCAGGGTTTCTATTGGGACTCCCCGCTGGTTACTTTGGCGGCGCCGTGGACATGCTCATTATGCGCTTGATGGATATTCTGCTGGCGTTTCCATCGATCTTGCTGGCGCTCAGCATTGTGGCCTTGCTGGGGGCAAACTTGGGCAATGTGATGCTGGCGGTGGGCATTGCCTCGGTGCCGGTCTTTACGCGTATGGTGCGCGCCGCCGTCTTGAGCGTGCGCAGTCTACCCTATATTGAATCGGCTCAGGCGACGGGTTGCCACGGCAGCCGCATTGTGGGCTGGCATATTCTGCCCAACATTCTATCCCCGCTGATTGTCTTAGCCACCTTGAATATTGCGACGGCGATTCTGATCGGCTCGGCGCTCTCTTTTCTGGGATTGGGTGCGCAGCCGCCTTCACCAGAATGGGGCGCGATTTTGAGCGAGGCGCGCAACTACATGCGCTTGGGTTGGTGGTTGACTGTCTTTCCCGGTACGGCGATTGCGGTCACCGTGCTGGCGCTCAATCTGCTCGGTGATGGGCTGCGTGATGTATTGGACCCGCAGATGAAGCATTGAGCAAAGATTTGCCGGAGTGCATTAGCGGTTGGGGGGCAACAGCGAGACATTATCTCCCAAAACAGCGAGCTGGTAGGTGCAGGAGTCGCGCGCCGCGCCATTCCGCTTGACCACCACATAGTAGGTGGCGGACTTGATAAAGCTGCCCGTCCAAAAGAGATCTGCTTTGAGGGTTAGGTTGGCGGTACCTTGTCCAACTGGTCGAAACTCTTCGCCCAGTTGCCAGAGACGCAGTTCTGCCGGCGTCCACACTTGAAACGTGAGACAGGTGTCGGGGGTGGCGTCAGCACGAACTTGGATACTCGCTTCGTCGCCCTCGTCGCGGAAGGCATACCATTGTGTCTCGTCCATCACAATCGACATGGTTCTGCCAATCGGGGGCCATGGGTTTTCTGGGCTAGAGGCCGGTTCGGTCACGCTCATGGTTGGAACGGGTGTTGGTAGCGTGGGCGGCTGCGGTCCCACCAGGGGCGAAGCCGGTTGCGCAAAGGAGAGACGTGGAAACGAAATCCCCTGGCCGCTAATGGTCAACTTGTAATTGCTGGGCCCACGATCCTGGCTTGTCACCAGCACGTAATAGGTGCCCGATTGGACAAAGTTCCCTGTCCAATAGAGGTCATTGCGAAACAGTTCGAGTGGCGTGCCTGCACCCACCGCGATAACTGTCTGATCGACTGCCCATTGCTTGGCTTGCTCGGCGGTAAAGACAGTAAAAATCGCGCCTTCGGTGGGCAAGACAGTCAGCCGAATTGTAATCGCCGTGCCGTCACCTTCATCGCGAAAGGCATACCAATGGTCAGCACCCGTTGCCAACGCCACCCAACTATCGGTGGGAAATAAGGCAGTGGTCGGATCGCTGCCGGTACGTTCTGCGGCAAATGTTGGCTGGCAACTGGCAACAAACAAGAGAGTGATCGCCAGGAGCGCACACACCGGACTACTGCCAATGGCAGTAGCCCATTTGTTGCTCATTTTTTGCAGGCCAAGCGTGAGCCAGGGTTTACTTGTACATTGCATAACGGTTTGTCTGGAAATCGTGCCTAAAAAAACAGCATCGGCAGAGGGTTCTGCCGATGCTGTCATCAACTGATGTAGGGGCTTACACCCTTGGGTTTATCTAGCGGCAACCTTTACGGCTGGTTATTGGGCCGCTGGAAAGGTCACATTACCCGTAATATCAAGCATGTACGAAGCTGCTTCCGTGCCGGTGTTCTTGACAATCAGATGATAGGTATCATTGGTCTGGAACGAACCTTGCCAGAAGA
>DAOTTR010000380.1:0-17352 GCA_034437715.1 Caldilineaceae bacterium | reverse complement strand
AATCCTCGTTATTGACCAGTGCATCTTGGAATCTGGGAGCAAAATAGGCATGTTCCAAGATGATTATCTGTAAATCGGGATTTAGCTGTTCGCATACATCAAACAGAAAATTGAACATTCTCTCTGCGGCTGCAATTTCCCCGTCACGAAATTGACTTGCCTCAGGCGAGGAATTTTGGATGGCTTCGTAGTCTTCACGGGAAGGGAAAAATACCTGTGATGGTTGATCAAGAACGATAAACCCTGGAATGGGTTGATTTTGTTGAATGAAGTGCTTGTGTAAAGAGAGTAATGTAATAAGGTGAAATTTCAGGTAGTTTGCTCCACCTCCGATTTCACTCATAACATAAGTTTGATTTTCATCATCAACCCGAACGGATAAGCTCTCAATGTCCAGAATATACTTACCGTTCCGATCAATTCCAAGGATTTGTGCTGATTCTGTCATCTTATCAGATAGCTGATTGAGAATTCTTCTGGTCGAATCTTCGACATCATGCGCTACCTTCTGATTTTCTAGAGTATTGAACTGGGCTTCCGCCTCTTGGCGCTGCTGATCCAAATCGTTGAGGGAATCAGTATTGGCCATTTCGAGATAAAATTCTATCCGACCAAACAGCCGGTCTATACGACTATTATTTCGTGTAATTTCCTGAATGATGTTGTCCGTTCCCTGAGCTTGACGAATTATGGCCGAAATTTCTAGTTGTTTGCGGTCGATCTCGCGTTGCTTTTGATTTAATTGATCCTCAATTGCATGAATCTGTTCCTCAATTACGGGCTGCTCTCTGCGAACAGCAAGCAAATCACTTTCAAGCTTATTTAAGGATCTTCTTATGGCTGCAATCTGTGGAATATCCAGATCTGATTCTTGAAGCTCTGAAGAACAAAGTGGACATTGATTCCGACTTTCTGCAAAGTCAAATGGATTTTGTGTAGCGAATAAATTGATCGAACGCAGTCGGAGCCTTTGTTCTTCAGCCTGTTCGGTGTAACCGGCAACTTCTTTTTGCAATGTTTTGGTTGTCTCAAGAGAAATTCGTATCCTGCTGTGTTCCTGCTTTAATTGGTCCATCTCTGTTTTCAAACCAGGCAAGCGAGGATCGTCAATTGCAGGAGGAGTAATACTTGGCTGCCAACTAGCAATAGCTGCGTTAAGCATGGATTTGAGAGAGTCAATGTTCTCAATATTGTTTGCACTGCTCTCACTGATTAAACCTAACTCTTGTCCTTCAACAATAAGACTTTGCCCTTTCGTAATCAGTTCTTTTTGTTGACGACGCTCGTCATTAAATTGCCTTCTCGCACGGTCTAGCGCTTTGCGCACATCCTCAGCATTCTGTGCAAGCGCAAGATCCACTTCTCGAACTATTCCCAAAAAGTAGGGCAGGGAAGCCTTGATCGCTTGACTTCTGCTCTCTTGTCTATGAAAAAGAATGGAATCGCTCGCAATAACCGTTGACTTCTGAAACAAAAAGGCGTGGGTGTTAATTACAGAGTTAATCTTTGACGCCCTATCAGGTTCAAATCGTTGACCGGATGCCGTATACAGTAACCTGATCAAACGCAAGTTAATCTCATCATCATTGGTATTGGGTGCCAGTGTACTCAGCGGTGGTGGAATTACATCAGGATTTTCTCGATAAAAAGCCAAGAACTCTTTGGTTCTGTTTTCAGAAGGAGGTCGTTTTGCAATCAACACATCAGTTCCAGCAATCGTATAAACGACAGCATAGCAAACTACCGTGTTGCGAATATCTGCGCCTGGTACCTGGAAATCAGAAAGACCAAAACAATATTCGATAATAGGTATGATTGCAGACTTGCCAGTGCTTGAACCGCCAGCAATGATGTTAACCTTACCTGCTTGAAAATTTAGTTGGCGGGTCTCACCTTGTGCATTGTACAAGATGATAAACTTGATTTGCATAGTCATGGGCGAATACCAAAGGCTCGATAGATAGTGGTCGCTTCGGCAATATCGGCAAACCACTCGCCGATGATTTTAGCTTTATTTCGACAATCGCCAGGAACAGAATTTTGTGTCCAAGTGTCATCAGTCGGTAAATCCTTGGACGATAGGAGAAGGTTACTATAATGACTTTCTTGATCACCAAAAACAATTACACCTTGTTGGATAGCAAAGATGAGCGCTTCTTTGGCAAATGGAATCAATTGCCGAATATGATCAACAAACACCCAATTATTCATTTCATGTTTTTCTATCCACTCGATCAAAGTCAGGTTCCCTCGGTTTGGAATTGATCTTCTTGTCTTGTTATGTAGAACTAAAGGTAAAATCAAATATACAAGTAGATAATTCATTCCTCGCTCGTCTTTTTTACCATACGCCGCAATCGCGTCACGTAGTAATATGGCACAGAAGGCTGGATTTATAAGATTGGCAATCTCTACAGGTCTTTGTTCCCAACGCATTAAATTTCATCCGTAAGTAATCGCTGCAACACTTCTTTAAAATTTGGATGCCACCCAATCTCCAAATTCTCACGCATATCTGCCAGTACTTGATAACTACCTCTTGTAATTCTTATATCTGTTAAATCACGATGAATGGGAATGTTTACTTCACGATTCACTTGATTATAGATTTCTTGTCCTATTTGTTGTTGAATCTCTTCCTCTGATAAAGAAGCACCTTGTGATCTTTTTTGGCCATAAAACCGTAAAGTCCATTCATCTTTAAGTTGCTGATCATACCTAGCTAACTCTTTTATATGAAGTTCCTCTACTAACCAATTTCGCAATTTACTAGCATGGTAGAAATCTCTTATCGCCAGGTCTCTCAATTGCGGCACAAGTCCAATTAGCCTCAATTGAAGAACAAATGTTCTTTTATCCCAATCGTAATCCAAAGGCGTTTTTTCGTCAAGGAATGGATCCTGTAATTTTTTGGGTTTGATTTCATCATTTATTTCAACAATCTTTTGTGCAATAGCTGAGACTTTTAGCTGTGTTTCTGACTTGCTACGCAAATGATGAATTACTTGTGAAAGCCACCAAGTCTGTAGGTCGTTGTATACTTTATCTTGATCATCTGGATGTACCCAATAAAACCTGGCTTTTGTCTTATCCACTATCTCGTCTATGTCTGGGGCGCAATCAAAAATTTGAATAGCGTTAACCAAACCTTTTTGTTGTTCATACGATAAAATGGCAAAGGCAGCAAACTCGTCACGCAAGCTCACAGTAATATGTTGTATCTCTTCCAACATCATTTGAAGGGCGGTTTCTGGTTGACGATTTTCTTGGCGAAGGAAAGAGGCTATGGAGTTTTCAGGTGCTTTTGCTGTGGTCGCTAAGGTAAGAATAGTGTCTGGAAGCTTGATTCTTCCGTGGTACAGATTATCACTCCAGACGCGAATCGTCTTCCAAAAGTCTGTACTTCGGTTTGTGAGCTTTGTGACGGTTTGTTTCACTTGGATGGAATTATAAGGAGTATCGCCGTCAACAATTTCGATATCATCCAATTTTTCTATTCTGAGATAGCGCTCTTGTCGTCCTAACCCCAAATTATCTACCATGACATACAGGGAGTATCGGATCGTTTGATGGAGATATCCTAGTGCTTGGGGACTAGCAGAAAACTGAGTGCTCATTTGGGATTAAGAGAATGGGCTTATGTAATGATTTTATTGTTAAACTCTGTTGTTTTTGTCATTTTCCTTACATATTACCACACTTAAAGGTTGACTTCAGCGCAACAATCAGCGGTCAACGGCTGCACTTCCTACTAAACCAACCGCTCAAACCCAAATGGCAACCGCAAAGCGGCTGCATTGCTTCGTCTTGGTAAAGCAATGCAGCCGCTGCTTGCCCTGTTCACGTTCCGCCACATCGGGTAGGAGCAGATGTTGAATGAGATCTGCATAAAGATTGCGCGCCAGCAGTGGTAAAGCTGCGTGCCTTCTTGTTCGGAGCCATCTTTGATCAATCATCCAAACTCGCACATATCTACCCAAACTTGCTGTGGTTCGAGCGCGATCGATACTTTGGCCTCTTCGACCAACACGTTATAGCTTGAGTTGTAGTCGAGCAGTCATAAGGGTTGGGGAATAGACGCATTTACGATTTGCGCTATTATAGCCCTGAGCTGACCTGTTGTCAATAAAAATTTACAATTCTCCGGGCGCGCTCTTCAACATGGGTAGCTCTTGCAGAACTTACGCCCTGACCAAACTGTTAGGGTCTGCCAGACCCTAACAGTTTGGTGACGCAATCAATTTGCGTAAGTTTTGAGATCGTTATAGCCGAACTATTTAAAAGTCAACCAAATAAGCTTGGTAATACACGAGATAGTATCTATGACTTTTAAGGGTTTTATCTATTAGATGAGAAATCAACGATCTAATCAAGCCCTTGAATCACTCAGGCACCGAAACGGAATGGGTGTGTATGCTACTGCCCCGGTGTCCCTAACTTTACAATGATGCGCTGCGGCGTCGCGGTATCCTGCTTCTCCGGCGTATAGTAATCATACGCTTGGCTGCTGGGCGTCTGCGCTTGGATTGGGAAGCGCGCTTGCAGCCGATAGGTAAGCGTGTAGATCTGGCCGCCGGGGAGATCCGTCATATAGATGAGGATCTGGCGACCGGTTACTTCATAGCGTGCAATGATCCCTTGTGCCACCAATCCATCCAGATCGTCAGTCAGCGGGGTGAAGCCGGGGGGAATGCCCAGATCAACCAAGAGGGTGCCCACCACACCGGGCGCGAGCAGTTCAACTTTGGCGGTGACAGAGACCACGTCGTTGACTTGCAATTCGGTGCGATCATAGGCCACGTCAATGCGCACGGCTTGCTCGGTGGTTGATTGCACCGGCGCGGCTTGCCAAGGCAGATAGTATTCGGTGATAACCTGGTATTGCAATGGCGGTGCCTGCCCAGATGCGCTTGTCACGGCAATCGTGATTTCATTGCCCGCTGGCTGATTCGCATTCGTGGCACGGATGTCATCAAAGCGAACGAACTGGACCACATCCGCGTTTTCAGCCGTCACCGCGATCGTCTGCGTGCGGTCGCCATTGAGCGTCACCGTGACCGTAGCTGGCTCATCGCGGCCACCCTGTTTGGCGGCTGCCAGCAATGCCTTCAGTGCTAATACCGTGGTTTGTGTGCTATAGAACATGCCGTTGGGCTGGCGTTGACTGAGGATATAATTGATGGCACCCTGCGCCACGTCGGGGTGTTGGCCCAGGCGCAACAAGGCGATTGCGATCATCGCTGCGCTTTCCAGATTGCTCACATTGTCGCTGCCACCCATATAGGTGTTCATGTTGCTCTTCCAGATGTAGAAGTCGCCAGCCTCATATTGTGCGCTAGCCATCAACTCTGTGATCAAGCTATCGATCTCCCCGGCTGCTCCTCCGGGTGCGGCGGCGATCAGGGCATTGAGTACCATTGCCGCTACATAGGGATCGAGGCGTCCCCCAATTGTCGCCTGTGATGTTGCCTGTGATGTTGCCTGTGATGTTGCTTGGGGCGTCGCCAAGGGGGAGTTGGCTTGTGCAGGTTGGGCTATGTTGGGTAAATGGTGGGTTAGCTGATTTTGTAGATAGCCGACCGCGCGCTGTACTGGTTCACTATTGGCATAACCGGCATCGGCCAGCGCCCAGGTGACATAGGCGGTGGGCAGTAGGGCATCGTTGCCCAGATTTTCCAGGCCACTTTCAATGGTCATGCCCTCTGGCAGCCAACTGCCATCGCTTTGTTGACGCCCGAAGAGAAAGCTGGCTGTGCGCTCAATCAGCAGGGGGTCTACATAGCTCACCTCGCGCATATCGGTGAACTCCATCAGGCCATAGGCCGTGAGCATGGTCTGCGGCGGCGGCCCCCCAAAGAGACTAAAGCCGCCGGGCATACCTTTTACCTCGAAACTGAGCAACCGTTGATAGCCCAAGTTGATATACTGTTCGGCTTGGAGTTGCAAGCGTGGGCTGGCCTGCCCCGTGCTCTTGAGATAGTCCAGCACCAAGATATTCGGATAGGTGATGCTGCTGGTCTGCTCGAAACAGCCATACGGTTGTTGCAACATGCCTGCCAAGCCGTCGATCACTTGGCTGATGATGCCGGGATAGACTTTGACCGTAACCCGCCCCGTGCCAGGCACGGCGTTGGCAGGCACCACAACCGTAAAGCGTTGCGTTTCGGCCAACTTGCCACTCTGGGCATCGGCCATGGCGCGGCCATCGGGCAGCACTTCCACTTGCCGTAAGACTGCATCACTGGTGGCACTGCCACTGGCTGTAATTTGAAAGTCATGCAGGCCAAAATCGATGACGCGGATCGGGATGTAGACCGCCAGCACTTCGTTGGGCGCAACAGTGAAACTGGGTTCGACTGTTTCTATAAGTTCAAACCAATCGTCGGGGGTAATTGCTAACTCGATTTCCTGGGGCGTCTCCAGATAATTGAAAATGCTCACCGGCACAGCCAATTCATCACCGACGGTTAGAAAGCGTGGCAGGTCGGGCTCGACAAAGAAATCTTGGAAAACGCGCATGCCTGTTTGCGCACTGCCCAGATTGCCATCCTGATCCGACGCGAGCACGCTGATGCGCCAGGTGGTGATCGAGTCGGCAATCGGCACCGCCACTTGTGCATGGCCGTTGGCATCGGTGGTCAGCTCGGGCAACCAGAAGAGGGTTTCGGGGAAGAACTGGCGCAGCCGGGGTGGTTGGCTTGCCGTGCCTTGGGTGGCGGTGGTGGCGTCGGCCATGCTCTGTGCCGGGGATTCAGCCGCGGGTGCTGCCATCTCTCCGCTGGCGGGCGCTGTCGCCGGCGCGGCACAACTTGTCCAGAAAAAGGCGAGACTGAGCAAGACCAGCCCCAAAAAGAGATAGCGCCGCCGCCGTGTGCCGTCGTAGAAAGCAATGCCCAGCAGCGGGGCGACCAAGGCAAGGCGGTTGGCCCAGCCCCAGAGCATGGCCGATTGCTCGCCCAGTTGGCTGCTTTTGCTGACCGGCGGTGGGTGTTGCGTGTTGCCCATTGTCTGGAGCTCTTCGGCAAAGAAGCCCGCCAGGGCGATTTGTTGGGCAGAGCCACTGCTGGCCGCTGTTTTGTCATAGACCGATGGATCGGCCTCCTCTAGGGGGGTGAAGTCGTGAATCTCGTAGCGCGGCGCTTGCAACTCGCGATCCAGCAGAAAGTAGGTGCGTGCAAAGCCCGGGTCCTGCGTGCCCAGAGCAAAGACCGATTCATCGACAATGCTAAGGCCGATAACACTGGGCATGGGCGCGCCAGCGTGCTGCACGGTGATGGCGAGGGTGGCCGTGTCGCCGGGGCGGTAGACTTCGGCATCGGTTTGGATGTCCACTGTGGCCGGGGCCGGGTTGACCAGGATCAGCCGGCGGTCGTATATGATCTGCCCATACTCTAGGATGACATAGGCATTGAGTTCTAGCGTGCCAAGCAACGTGCCATCGAGATCAATGGCGGCTTGGGCAATGCCTTGGGTGCCTACTTGTGTCACGGGCAAGGCGACCAGGCCAAAGGTCTGCTGCCCCTTAATCACATCCAGATAGACCGTGCTGGCTTTACCCGTCACCAGAATATCTATGTTGAGGGTCTCGCCAATTTGATATTCTACTTTTTCTGGGCGCAGGAGCACTGCTTGGGCATTGTCAGTGGCATCTAGCACAATCGTTTGGGTCGCGGCTTGGCCTGCGCTATCGATAGCACTGATCTCTACCGCGAGATCAGTGCTCGCTTGCGGCGTCATGGTGATCGTGGCCAGCCCAAATATGTCGGTCTGCACGGTAAGCGTAGCGGTTGTCACCCCGGCAATGGTCAACGCCGTCTGGGCGGCGCGGCCATCTGGGTAACTGGTTTGCAGGTAGAGGATGTTCTCTAGCCCTGGGCGCAAGAAACCAGATTCAGGCACTGCTTCAATCAGCAGTGGTTGCTCGGCCACCGTAATAGCTTCATCTATGCTTTCGCTATGGTTAGCGTTATCGATGACCGTGATCTCCAGATCCACCTGGGCTGTGTTGTTGGCTAGCTGGGCAACAACATAGTCGGGTACTTGAAATTCGTAAGGGTAGAAGCCCTCGGCATCGGTGATACCAGTCAATTCAAAAACCTGTGTGCGCGCCATATCGGTGACAAAGCCTTGGATGCGTACCTGCCCACCCGCCACGGGCTTGCCAAAGAAATATTGGGCATCGACCGTGCCTGTGACGAGCGCGCCCGGAAGATAGAAGGATGCGTCGCTCTGGAAGGTGATGGCAAAGCGTGGCAAGGTGTAGGGCTTGACTTCGACGCTGCGGCTGCTGGTCACGGGCCCCATCTCGGCGGTGAGGATGTAGTCGCCACTGGCGGCTTGGGTGTCCAGTTGAAAGTCGGCACTGGCAATGCCGAAGTCCGAGGTGATCAGATCCTTGCGCATCAGCTTGTTACCTGCAGGATCGTATACTGTAAGCACCAGGGGTTGGCCTTGCGCCGCCTTGACCGCCGTCGTATCCAGCGCCAGCGTACGCAGGTGAATGGTCTGGCCTGGTTGATAGACTGGTTTATCAGTGCTGAGTAACACATTGTAAACGCGGCCTACATAGACATTGCGGCTGCTCTGCAACTGTCCATATTGTGCCGTATCTGCCACAATGGTGAGGGTTTGATGCGGATTGCTGATCGTCGCCGGCACCTCAAACGTGACCTGAAGCAGACCCGCCGCATCACTTTGACCGGTGAAGAGTTCATGTGTCTCCTCCCCTGGCGCGCTTAGGGTGACTTTGACGCTGGCATTGGGTTGTGGCTCATTGCCATAGGGCGCATGAACTTGAACGAGCATGGTTCCCTGGCTTGCCGGAGCCAGGTAGTCGGTTGTGCCCAGGACTCTCAAGCCGGTGGCGTTGTGATCCGCTGTTTCCTCGATAAAGAGTTCGGGTGGGGGCGGTTGTGGGGCTGGCGGTGGGCAACCCAGCAGAAAGAGCATCAAGGGTAGGAGTAGACGAAACCAGTGCATACGTTGACGCGACATTTATTTCCTCCTGATTCATGCCGTACTTGTTGAAGACGAGAACATAGGATAGGCTTTGATTAAACGCCAAAACAAGTAACAGTGCAAGCACCAATGGTGTACCATTGGCGTGCAATACATGGAACTGTGCGTGTGAATGTGTTACACACGCCGATACACTGGCCGTAGCGACGGCAATCAAGGGTCTATCGAACGCGAAATGGGAAATTACATTGCTATACGCAAATCAGCATGAAAGCGGTGTTTGATGCAGGCATGAGCCGCGTGCCGGGGACTGACCAAGCGTAGCTCTGGACTGCGAACTTTTCCTGGTCAGTCCCCGGCACGCTAGCGCAGAACGCCGGTTTTTATATTGCACTCAGGATAGAGGTGGATTACTGACGAATGAGTGGCAGGTAATGTTCAAGTTTGCTCTGTGCAAGCAGGTGTGGTTTGCTGTATAAAATAAAAATCCACTGCGCTTTCGCCAACTCTTCTGCCAGATCGACATAGCCGGTGGCTGGGCGATAGAGGAAAGCCACGACCTCGAATGGTTGTTGCGCCAGATCGTGTACCAAATTGAGGTCGGCGATTTCTGCCCAAGCTTCGGTTGCAGTTTGGGTAATCTGCAGCGGTGGTTTGATGGTGATTAAGGTTGGTGGCGGGGTAATGGCAGTTGCGCGATGTAGTAGCGATTGCACGGGCAAGGGATTGCGCGGATAGGGGCGCTCGCCCTGCCCTGCCCAGATCGATTCGCCGGCGAAGATCACATGGCCTGTACAAGGGTGGAGCAGCGCATCTGCCGTGAAATCGCCCAGGTGAACTTGCCAAGACAGCAATTCGTCCACCCAATCTAGCGATTCTGCTAAGCGACCATTGGCTTGCAGGGTCGTATCAATCAGGTGGCCGGTAGCCGTATTGCTGAGCGCCGTCCGTGCATGGGTAATGATCATTTGGTCGGACAATGGCTGTTGACAGGGCATTTCCTGCATAAAGTAGGCTTGTTGCAGTGCATTGCTCGTGTAATCGACGGTCAGCACAGCAATATTCATTTTTTCCGCATCAATCAACCAAGTGGGTGTTGCCGGGGGAATTGTCTGTGCGTGGATCGTTTGATAAAATAAATTTTCTTGGGGCGCGCATAGAATTGTCAAAGTGAGACAGAGAAATGTTGTTATGCTAAATAGTAGACGCATGGCAAAATAGTTGATAGATAATAAGGGTTGCCGCAAGAAGCCGCTATACGCAGCGGCGCTCGTCGCCGCTTGGCGTATATTCCCTGATTTTCGGCCTCATTACTGACATGTTTCTGTAAGATAAAAAACAGATAATTCGTGCTATGATAGTTTTGTACCAATAGGCTCTGTGAGCGATAGCAGCAACCGCTGTCACATAACTGAATAGGATAAGAATTACGACAGTTTGCTGGCAATCGTCCTGAGAGCCCCATAGCCCGGATAGGCCGGTTGTTTGCGCAGGTGTCGTGGGCCACGACGCATGGCATGGGCAATGCCTGTCATTGTTGACTCGCGCATGCGATCGCCGTTGGTGAAATCATTCCCCACTGATCCATCAATCAGCAGCGGCTCGATTATCGGTGTAAGTTGTTGCATAAGATAGTTGTTCTGGCGTTGGAGCCATATCAAGGGTAGCCCGACGCTGGCACAAAGCTGGGCAACTTGGTCAGACTGATCGGCACAACCAACGCGCGCGCCAGTGCCTTCCAATAGAATAATCGCAATGGGGCGCATAGAATCTCGGTCGCAAAGCACAAAATCAACGCGTTGCTCGGCCAGTTGGCCCAACTCGCTACTCTTCGTGCCGCTGATCGCCGTCGCTAGCAGATCGCCCAAATTGATCTTGGCAAAGAGTAGCGCACGTTGGCAGATGACGAGATTGAGTGCTCTGTATAAGGAGCGCTCCATTGGATCCAACATACTATCGCGAACATAATAGGATTGCATATCTATTTCCCACTGATTCATAGAACGAGTTGAGACAAAAAGACCCGGTCATGTGATGGACCATGGGTCATAAAATTCAATGGCGATGTTAGTACGCCAACGTTAAATTTCATCACCTACTGCTCTGAATTCATTCAGAGCCTGGGATAGAAAATGTGTTTAAACACGTTTGCCGTCGCAGGTGTTGAATGAATTCAACACGAATTTAACGTTGTCGTATTATACTGAGTTCAATTTGAGAAGCGGAGTTGCGCGATAGCGTGCCGGGGACTGCCCAACTGTAGATCTCTACTGAGAACTTTTCCTGGGCAGTCCCCGGCACGCTGATCATTGCTACATCAAACTCCGGTTTTCATGCTGATTTGAGTATAGCAAGAATGTAAAGATTGCTTCATCTCTCCAATCATAATTTATTAATGTGAATACTTTATACTTGACAGATGTTGTCCGACTTATTTGCTCGCCATTCCTTAGCGGCGAGTGTAGCATATAACTATTTTCCAAGGAACCGCAAATTGTCGTATCTGTTGCCATTTAATGATATTCGTGATCTCTTTTATCAGTAATGTTTTTGTATTTATTGGAAATCCTTGTATGATACTTGACAAGGATATGGTTTTCTGACTGGTACAAGACGGCGGCAATAAAGCCAGAGCGATTTACCCCAATTTACGTGTGCTAGCGGTTGTAGGTCACGTTTGGTACGTGACAGAGGCGTTCTCTGCAAACCATCCGCTTGGTAACCCTACAAGCGTCATCGCGCAAGGCTTGGCGCGGGTGGTGTTGCGGGCTTGGGCAGCTTGTCACGTTGCAAACGTGACCTACGCAAACTGCTTTGTAGCGATTGGTTCATTTGCGCCGCAGTGTACTAGCTTACTATCGTGATTTTGTGCAATTCTAGGAGTTTTTCATGCGTAATGCAGTAAACGTTGCTCGCCCCGAACGTTCTTATTCATCCCTTTCTGCATCACTCTCTACATTGTGGACTAGTCGAAATTTTGCCGCTCATGCATATCCGCCCTACAAATTGCATAACCAAGGTGTCTTTTGGATGCGTTCATTCTTGCTCGCCTTGGTGGCGATAATCGCAAATTTTTGTCTTGGCTTTACCCCTGTGGCCCAAGCTGCGGCTTGTACAGGCGGCGGGATTAGCGGCGTTACCTTCCGCGATTATAATGCGAACGGTGCCCAAGATGCCTTGGAACCGGGCCTTGCTGGCATCGTTGTCACCGCCTATGACGTGGCGGGCAACGTGATTTCCTGTGAATCGACTGCCGATGGCACCTATAGCCTTGACCCCGTTGGTGCCTACCCGGTGCGGCTGGAATTTACATTGCCAAGCGATGGTTCCCTCAACTTTTTAAAACCAGGCGCGGCGGGTAGCGCTTCCCATACGAGTGTCACCTTTGTGACCGCGCCAACCGCCAACGTCAACACGGGCTTTAGCAATCCAGCCGACTTTTGCGGGGCCAATCCTGCCCCCACGTTGGCAACCTCTTGCTTTGTTTTTGGCGAACAAAATGACAATGCGAATGGCGTCAACAAAGATCACCGGGTGATGGTCACCTTCCCCTACACCGCCGGCAGCACCGATCTCACGAATAATACTGCCATGCGCGCGCCCTTACCCGCTTCGCTGGCTGTCGCGAAATCGCTGGGCAGTGTCTGGGGCTTGGCATGGAATCCGCAGGCGCAAACGCTGTACGCGGCGGCTTTTCTGAAACGCCATGCTGGCTTTGGTCCCAATGGCCCCGGCGCAATTTATCAGATCACGCCCAGTGGTCCGAGCCTCTTTTATAACTTTGATTCGCTGGCTGGCACTGATCCCCATCCACAGCCCGGTCAGAACTGTACGTCGGGTTTGAACGTGCGCACGGACAACGCGAATTGCTGGCTGCACGATGCCAACGCGTTTGATCAAGTGGGCAAAGGCGGTTTTGGTGATCTGGATATTGCCGATGATTTGTCTACGCTCTATACGATCAACCTGGCTGCTAAAACCTTGCTGGCGATTCCCATTGCCAATCCGGGCGCGACCGTCGCCACGGCTGTGCCGACGCCGCCAAACTGTCCGGCTGTTGATGTGCGCCCCTTTGCCATTGGCGTAAAAGATGGCAAAGTCTATGTGGGGATGGTCTGCTCGGCGGAATCCACCCAGAATCGCACCGGATTGCGTGCCTATGTCTATGCATTTGCCCAGGGCGCTTTTGCCGCCACACCGGCCTTGGAAATCAACCTTACCTATAACCGGGGTTCCAGCAATCTTCAATGGCAATATTGGCTGAATCGCACGACCTTTAATCGAACCAACACCAACCAGAGTGGCGGCAAGTGGGCACAACCCTGGCTCACTGATATTGTCTTTGATGGCGATGACATGGTTTTGGGCTTGCGCGATCGCAATTCTGATCTCTTTGGCACGGTGGCGGGTGGGCCAGATCCCAGCGATTCGGCAACCTACACGGCCTTCTCGCGCGGCGACACTTTGCGTGCCTGTGCCGATGGCAATGGCAGTTGGCAGCTAGAAACCAATGGGGCTTGTGGCGGGTTGACCACGGCTGGCGTGGGCAATGGCCAAGGCCCAAGTGGCGGCGAATATTATTTCCAAGATCAACAGTTCGATCCGCCGCACAATGAAACATCGTTGGGCGGTCATCTGCAGATCCCTGGCCTGCCCGATGTCGTTTCGTTGGTCTACAACCCGATTGAGGCCAATGATGCGCGTAGTGACGGGGGTGTGAAGTGGTTTAACAATCAGACCGGTCTCACGAGCCGGGGCTATCTCATATTTGACGGCAGCGGGGAAGTCGCGCTCTTTGATAAAGCCAATGGTCTCGGTGATCTCGAAGCACTCTGCCCGGCCGCTCCACTGGAGATCGGCAATCGCGTCTGGCAGGACACCGACGGTGATGGTGTCCAAGATCCCAATGAACCCGGGTTGGATGGTGTCCGCGTAGAACTGTATCGCGACGGGCAATTGGTGGGTGTAACCACAACTGCCAATGGGGGCAACTATCTCTTTAATGACAGCAATGTCAACCAAAATGGGGCGGGCGGCATTTTGGCCGGGCTGTGTGGCCCGAATGGCGAAGCAACCTATGAAGTGCGCATTCCCGATGCCCGCGGGATCAGCCAGCAACTGCCACTGGCTGGTTTGAGTTTGACCCAAGCCGGGAATGGTGGTGCAACCAATGGCGATCTGCGCGATTCTAACGGCGTCTTGCTGGGTGTCCATGCCATCTACGCCATTCCCTGTCGCGATCTGTCCGCGCCCGGCTTCAACAATCACACCTATGATTTTGGCTTTACACCACTAGCCCCCGTGCAAACCCACTCGTTGGGCAACTATGTTTGGATCGACACTAACAATGATGGACAAGTCAACATAGGCGAGCCAGCGGTGCCGGATGGTCTCCTGCTCGAACTGTTAGACGCAACGGGCCTCCCCACTGGACAGACAAGCCTGACCAACAACGGCTTCTATCTCTTTAGCGGCCTGAGTGCTGGCAGCTATCGGGTACGGTTGGCGGCTAGCAATTTCAGCGCGGGTGCCATATTGGTGAATTATACCAGCAGTACCGGCGGCAATCAGGAAGCAAACCCGGATGCCAATGGCGATCAAAATGACAATGGGCTGGATACGGGTTCGCCCGCGATCGATGGTATTGTCAGTGCAGTTATCACCGTGGGTACGGATGAACCTATCGGTGAAACACCAACAGCCAGTGGCATACCCGGCGCTGATGGTCAGGCTACACTGGATGCTAACAGCAATCTAACCCTTGACTTCGGCGTTGTGCCCTCGCCGATCGAGCTCGTGGCGATTGGCAACCTGCTCTTTGTCGATCTCAACAATAATGGGCGCTTTGAACCGGCGGCTGGTGAAAGCGGGGTTGCCAGCGCGCTGGTCATGCTGTTTGTGGCCGGTGCCGATCCGCTGACTGCTACGCCAGTCGCGACAACCACCACCGACGCTGCTGGGTTTTATCTGTTCGATAATCTACTACCGGGTCAATATTTTGTCCATCTCCAGGCCACCAACTTTCAACCGGGTGGGGTACTCGTCAATTATCTATCGTCCACCAGCAACGGGACGAGTGACAGCGCCGACGATACGCTTGATGAAAATGGGGTAGATGGCGTGGACCTTGCCACCAATGGTGTGCGTGGTATTGTCTATGACTTGCAACCCAACAGCGAGCCAACTGCCGAGGCCGGTGCTGGCGCGTATGGCGGTGCCTTGGATGACGACAATGTCAACTTTACCGCTGATTTTGGCGTCTACAAGCCGCTCAGCTTGGGCAACCGCGTTTGGCTCGATGATGGTACGGGCGGGGGCGGTGCTAACAATGGCATATTGGATGGCGCAGAGCAGGGCATTGCCAACGTGCTGATTCGCTTGCTGGATAGCGCTGGCAATCCAGTGACCGATGCCAACGGCCAACCCCTCATCACAACGACCGATGCCCAAGGCTACTATATTTTTACCAATTTGCTGCCGGGCAGTTACACGGTCTTCCTTGATGCCAGCAACTTTACCCCAGGCGGTCCACTGGAACGGCTGAACAGCAGCGAGCCAACCGAAATTATGCCCGATGACGATGGCGATCTCAATGATAATGGGCTCAACGAAACTGAGCCTGCCCTCAATGGTATTAGCAGTGGCATCCTGACCATGGATTACAATACCGAGCCAATCGACGAATCCGATCTCGGCCCGGTGGGCGTTTCCCAACCACCGGATACGAACAACCTGACCGTTGACTTTGGCTTTTGGCTGCCACCCACGGCCCTCAATGAGACAGAAGAACCCGCACGCTTGCGGCAACTCTATTTACCAACTATTCGTCGCTAGGCAGAGGGATGAATTATCGATAATCAATGGTTATACTCAAATCAGCATGAAAACCGGCGTTTGATGTAGCAATGATCAGCGTGCCGGGGACTGCCCAACTGTAGATCTGTACTGAGAACTTTTCCTGGGCAGTCCCCGGCACGCTATCGCGAAACTCCGCTTCTCAAATTGAACTCAGTATAGTTGCTAATTGTCAATGCAAAGGCTGGCTTCCCTGCACAGCGTGATCGTCATTGACTATTGAATATTAGCCATTGATTATTGATAATTTCAATCAACCGATCCTAATTCGCAAACACCGGCTTGCCACCCTGGGCCGCCGAAGCCTGAATCATGTCCCACAGTCGGGCCATGCGCAGACCTACTTCGGGCGGGCAGGGATTGGCCATGTCGCCTTGGCGCACACGTAGGAATGTTTCCCACTGACCGAGCGATGGCGGCACTTCGACCGGTGTGAGTCCTGCTTCGCCATTGCGCTGAAGTTCCAGGCATTCACCCCAGATGCCGGTGCGCAGAATCGCATCAGTGCAGAAGAAGCGTACATCCGAATGGCAGGATTTGATGGCGTCGCCACAGGCACTCAGGGTAATGAATGTGCCTGAACGCGTGCGCGCCATGACCGAGCCGAGAATGTCCACCGGTGTGCCACGGTTGTCGAGCCAGGCGGCTACCTCGACAAAATCTTCGTTGACCAGATCCGAGACCGTGTTCAACATGTGCGCGCCCGTATCAAAGAGAAAACCACCGCCCGACACCTCTGGGTTTTGTCGCCAAGAGCCGGTGGTGCCCATCTTCCAACTTTGCCACGCCACGGCATGCACATTCATAATCGCGCCCAGTGAACCAGAGTGTAACAAACTGGCCGCCTTGCGAATCTGGGGTGAGAGGCTGCCATTGAACGAGACCACCAACAGTCGTCCCGTGCGGTCGCGTGTCGCAATCAGATCTTCGGCTTCGGCGGCATTCATCACCATTGGTTTTTCGAGCAACACATCAACCCCGGCTTCGAGGCAGGCTTTGGCCTGGCTGTGATGAAGCACATGCGGCGTGATAATGAACGCCGCATCCAACTCATCACCATGGTTGGTCAACAAGGTCTCCAAGTCTGGTTCATTGGGCGGTGGGGTGACGCCAAACTCTTCCATCTTTTCACAGAATAGTTCATACGCTTGCCCAGAGGGTTCACAGACCCAGGCAATTTCGGTGGTATCCTGTTGCTGGGCAATGCGGCTTGTGTGATGGCGCGCCATGCCACCCGTGCCCACCATTGCCAGTCGCACGCGATCGGCTTTCGTACTCATTCGTTGGTTCTCCCTAGTTACTTGACCTGAACAATAAAGAGCGCAAAATACAGTAGCGTATAGTGCCATAGGCAGCGTGACTTTGTCCAGTCACCACTTTGTCCAGTCACCCCCGCGCTGGCAATAGTGGTCGATTGGTCGTTTAGTCGGGTGATCGAGTGTGATTATCAACGACGAATGGCTAATGGCTAATACGGCGTTGGGTAGTGGCCGGCCAATCGATGATATAGTGGTGCGGCAAGCGCACCAACTGTTCACG
>DAOTTR010000379.1:0-3886 GCA_034437715.1 Caldilineaceae bacterium | reverse complement strand
GTCTATCCCGATGCCAATGACAACCGCATTCCCTCGGGGCCGGCACAACCCATTGCGCCCAACCAGGATTTTTCTAGCGAACGCGAACTAACACCCGCCAATTTTATTGATGCCTGTTTCTATGGCTATGCCGGTGACGGTTCAATTCGCTGGCCGGAAAGTGGCATTACGCTTACCTACCGTTGTTCGCCCACTTGTGCCCACCTGATTCTCTTTAACCCGGCCAAGCCCTACTTTGCCGCCGAACCCGTAACCAATGCCAACAATGGCGTCAATCTCTACGCACAGGGCGACCCGACTAGCGGGATCCAGGTGTTGGCCCCCGGCGCGCTGCTCGAAGCGACTTTTGCAATTGATGTAGCAATTGATGTAGCGATTGCCTAGCCCAACGGAGAACACGTGGTGACATGCGAATGATCTACTGGCTGTTGGGCATTGCGCTGGTTGGCTATGTGGCGCTCTGTGTGCTGCTCTATTGGCAACAGGAAAAGCTGCTATTTTTCCCAACCAAGCTGGCAAGTGATTATCGCTATTCCTTTGATCAGCCCTTTACCGAGATCGCGCTGCCGGTCGAGGGTGCGGTGATCAATCTGGTGCATTTCACGCGTCCCGCACCCAAAGGCGTGCTGCTCTATTTACACGGCAATGGTGATATCATTGCGCGCCTGGCAGGTGTGGCCAATTATTTTTTGGAACTCGGTTACGACGTGGTGATCCCTGACTATCGTGGCTATGGCAAGAGTAGTGGCAGCATTACAAACGAGCAGGAGCTACATGCGGATATGGCAGCGGTTTATCGCTATGTCCAGACGCACTATCCCGAGCAGCAGATCACACTCTATGGGCAATCGATGGGCAGTGGTTTTGCCGCGTACCTGGCTGCACACTACCGCCCGGCGCGCTTGATTTTGGAATCGCCCTATTACAGTATGCGCGACATGGTCGCGATCCGCTTGCCTTGGCTGCCGCGCTTTTTGCTCAAATATCAATTGCGTACCGACTTGTGGATTGGCGAGATTGTGTGCCCAATCTATTTGATTCACGGCACCAGCGATCCGGTCATTCCGTATGCAGCCAGCGAACGGCTCTACTCGTTGATTCGGGGTGAAAAAGCATTATTACCCGTAGCTGGTGGTGGACACAACTTGTTATTGGGCAATTCAACGGTACGCGCGTTTTTAGAGAAGATTCTATAAAATGCGTTACACTCTATGATATAATGGGCAACCATAGCTGAGAAGCGTAGGCAGGCAGGCTCGCTACTAGACAAACCAGGGGAAAGTCAACCAGATGCTGGCGGTAAACGTGTTACTAGTCTGATGACTTTTGTGGATTTTATCGGTAAGGCCTGCCGATAGTCGCGTCGTCTTTTTAAAAACCAGAGAATAAAGTACAGAAACTAAACCATGCCTAAACGAACTGACATTTCTTCGATTTTGATTATTGGCTCTGGTCCGATTGTTATCGGTCAGGCGTGTGAATTTGATTATTCTGGCGTACAGGCGTGTAAGGCGCTGCGTCAGGAAGGCTATCGCGTGGTATTGGTCAATTCCAATCCAGCCACGATTATGACTGATCCCGAAATGGCCGATGCCACCTATATTGAGCCGTTGACGGTCGATGTGTTGGAAAAAATTATTGCCAAAGAAAGACCCGACGCGCTCCTGCCCACTGTCGGCGGCCAGACCGGGCTTAACCTCTCGGTGGCGCTGGCCGAAGCTGGCATCCTCGACAAATATGGCGTCGAGCTGATCGGGGCCAATTTACATGCTATGAATACAGCCGAGGATCGCGAGCTTTTCAAAAATGCGATGACCGCCGCGGGCCTCGAATCACCGCGCAGCGGCTTGGCGCACAACCTGGAAGAGGCTTATCGCATTGCCGGGGAGATCGGTCGCTACCCCTTGTTCATTCGCCCAAGCTTTACCTTGGGGGGCAGCGGCGCAGGCACAGTCTTTACGCCCGAAGAGTTTGACGAGAAAGTTTTGTGGGGCTTGCACGAAAGTCCGGTGCATACGGTGCTGGTCGAAGAGTCGCTCATTGGCTGGAAAGAGTACGAACTGGAAGTGATGCGCGACCGTGCCGACAACTTTGTCGTGGTCTGCTCGATTGAAAATCTGGATGCCATGGGCGTGCATACCGGCGACAGCATTACCGTTGCGCCAGTCCAAACGTTGACCGACAAGGAATATCAACGGTTGCGCGACCAAGCCCGCATTGTGATGCGCGCCGTCGGCGTGGAAACGGGCGGCAGCAATGTGCAATTTGCCGTTGATCCGGCCACCGGGCGCGTGGTCATCATCGAGATGAACCCGCGTGTTTCGCGTTCCAGCGCGCTGGCCTCCAAGGCGACCGGCTTTCCCATTGCCAAGTTTGCCGCCAAGGTGGCGGTTGGCTATACATTGGATGAACTGAAGAATGATATTACGCAACAGACGGTGGCCGCCTTTGAGCCGTCGATTGACTATGTTGTCGTCAAAATCCCACGCTGGGCCTTCGAGAAGTTTCCCGGTGTCGATCGCGAGCTGGGCCCGCAAATGAAGTCGGTCGGCGAGGTGATGGCGATTGGCCGCACCTTTAAGGAAGCGCTCCAAAAGGCTGCACGCAGCCTGGAAATTGCGCGCGACGGCCTGGGCCCGGTGGAACGCGACAAAGAGGGCAATTTTAAGGGTTATGACGCGCATACCGAGTTGCACGATCTGTTGCGCATTCCCAACCGGGATCGCCTCTTTGCTACTTACGAAGCGCTATTGCGCGGCGATGATGTCACCACCATTTGCCAGTTGACGCGCTTTGATCCGTGGTTTGTTACCCAGATGGCTGAAATTGCCGACTTTGAACGCAGCCTGACCACGCTCGATGCTGAGACCATCCGCCAAGCCAAGCGGCTGGGCTTTAGCGACAGTCAGTTGGCGCGCATTGCCAATCGGGCCAATACCCAAGATGCCGCGCAATCGGAAATGGATGTGCGTGCGTTGCGCAAGTCACTCGGTCTGCTGCCCACCTATCATCAAGTTGATACCTGTGCCGCCGAATTTGAAGCGTATACGCCCTATCTCTACAGCAGCTACGAACGTGCGAGCGAAGCGCTGCCCACCGACCGCCCCAAGATCATCATTTTGGGGGGTGGGCCCAATCGCATTGGCCAAGGAATCGAGTTTGACTACTGTTGCTGTCACGCCAGCTTTGCCCTGCAAGATCTAGGCTACGAGACGATCATGATCAACTGTAATCCAGAAACGGTCAGCACCGACTATGACACCAGCGACCGTCTCTATTTCGAGCCGCTGACCTTTGAGGATGTGCTGAATATCGTCGAACGCGAAAATGGTGGTCAAGCCCTGGATGTTACATTGATCAAAGGGGTAATCGTCCAATTTGGTGGGCAGACGCCGCTCAACCTGGCTAATAGCTTGCACGCGGCCGGGGTGCCAATTCTGGGCACCTCACCCGACGCCATTGATCTGGCCGAGGATCGCGACCGCTTTGGCGAGTTGCTCGAACAATTAGATATTCCGGCCCCGGCCCATGGCAGTGTACGCACCGTGGAAGCCGCCGTGGAGACGGCGGTGCGTATTGGCTATCCCGTGGTCGTGCGTCCCTCCTACGTGCTGGGTGGCCGCGCCATGGCGATTGTCGATGACGAAGCCGCCTTGCGCCGCTACATGGTCGAGGCTTTTGCCGTTTCGGCGAATCGCACCATCCTGATTGACCACTTCTTGGAAGACGCCATCGAAGTTGATGTGGATGCGATCTGCGACGGCGAGCGGGTGGTGATCGGCGGCATTATGCAACATATTGAGGAAGCCGGCATCCACAGCGGTGACAGCGCTTGTGTGCTGCCACCCTACAAGATCAGCCAATTTCATCTCAATATCATCCGCGA
>DAOTTR010000378.1:0-2236 GCA_034437715.1 Caldilineaceae bacterium | reverse complement strand
GCTACAACCGCCGTCACCATTATCCTTACAATTTTATCTAGTACAGTTGGGCGTAGATACCACGGCAGTTAATAAGGCACGTTACTCGTGTACATCATGGTAAAAATAGGGTACCTTATTTACGCCGGGATCTACTAGTTTGATTACTATCAACGAGGGTACACGAGAGAGGAGAGATAGTGCAGAAGTTGTATGCCGGGGTTAGATCTTATTCCGATTTAATTGTGTGCATTCGTAGGTGCGGTTTGTAACCGCACAAATCTGGTTTGACTCTGATTGTGCGGTTACAAACCGCACCTACCAGAACCACCCTATGTAACGATGATGTAACGATGATGTGACGATTGTTGGCGACGTGGTGACACAGGTTACAAACCGTACCTACCAGAACCACCCTATGTAACTGTCACTTACGCGCTGAGCCCCGTAATACGAATGCCGCTATCCTTTACCTTGTAGCGCAGATTAATCCCAATCAAAACGGCCGTCAGCCCTTCCACCACCGCGGCATTGGCCAGCGGACCGGCGTCGATCGCCACAAAGCCCGCGGCTTGTGCTAGCTCAATGGCCTGTTGCTTGGCCGCTTTGCTATCGCCCGTCACCAGCACATCGCAATCTGGCTGCCAACTCAAATCTTTGAGATGACCGGCGGCCACATTCTGAAAAGCAGCAACCACTTGTACGTCTGCGCCCAGTTGTGTCTGCGCTTCTTGCGCGGCCGAGCCACCCGGTGGATGCCAAACGGTAGCGACCTTGGGTGGTTTCAGCGGCACGCCAACGGTAATCACGACCTTGCCCTGGCAGCCTGCCACGATCTGCTCGATCGTACCCGTCTGGGCATCATAGGGCACGCTGAGGATCACAATATCGGCCTGTGCCGCGGCGTCGGCATTGGTCGCGCCGCCAATCGTAACGGCAGCTTGTGCCAGCAGGGAACGCAATTCAGCAGCCGCCACAGTTGCCTTCTCCGCGCTGCGACTGCCAATCAGGATGGGGTAGCCAGCAACGGCCCAGCGCACTGCCAGGCCAGAGCCCTCGGCCCCGGTGCCGCCGATCACGGCGAGGGTTGGTTTGGTCATCTCATATCTCCTACATCAAGCTAGCGTACTTGCAAGATAATTTTGCCAATGTTACGATTTTTCGCCATCTGTTGCTGCGCCTCATTGACCTGAGCAATTGGATAGACCCTATCGATCACCGGCTTGAGCGTACCATTTTCTACCTGTGGCCAGAAGCTTGTCATAAAGTTCTCTTTGATGGCAATCTTCTCGGCCAGGGTACGGCTGCGCAACACCGAGCCAATCATACGCAAGCGTTTGCCCATCAGTTGGCGTAGATCAATCTGCGTCTGGCCACCGCTGAGCGTCGAGATAAAGACCAAACGCCCTTTTAACTTGAGCAAGCTCAAATTTTGCGCCAGATAATCAGCGCCCACCATATCCATGATCACATCTACGCCCTTGCCGTCGGTAAACGCACGCACCCGCTCCACAAAATCTTCGGCGCGATAATTGATGGCAAGATCAGCCCCCACCGCCATACAGGCGGCACACTTATCGGCACTACCCGCGGTAACGATGATAGGATTGCCACTGGCGTTCAACAGTTGAATAGCGGCGGTACCCACCCCGCTGGCACCGCCATGCACCAACACGGTCTCGCCCGGCTGTAGATCGGCTTCCCGATAGAGATTGACAAAGGCTGTCAGATAAACTTCGGGCAAACCCGCCGCCGTCAGCAAGTCCCAGCCCGCCGGAATCGGCATGAGCATCTGCTGGGGTACAGCAACTTTTTCGGCATAGCCGCCGCCGGGCAACAGTGCGCAGACGCGATCACCCACGCGCCAGCCTTCCACTTCTGGGCCTACCGCTGCGATCACCCCTGCCATCTCCAACCCCAGCACGTCGGAAGCGCCCGGAGGCGGCGGATAGTTACCGGCGCGCTGCATCAAGTCGGCACGGTTGAGGGCTGTGGCGTGAATATCGACGATAACTTCTTCGGCACCCAAGGTGGGGTCGGCCGTTTCCTGCCAGACCAGGGGGCGATCAGTCTTGCTGCTATCTACCTGCATTGCTTTCATGCTATCCTCCTACGATCTTGTTACCCAGTCCAGGGTTGATTGTCTCAAAAGTATGTCAACATAGGTTGCGCGCTCAACCGCCCAGCAAGGTCGTCAGCGCGGCCAAGATCTGATTGGCACCGATGATGATAAAGGCGACAGCCGAGATCGCCAGCA
>DAOTTR010000377.1:0-7488 GCA_034437715.1 Caldilineaceae bacterium | reverse complement strand
AGTTCAATGGCGCGCGCTACGGCTTGCACCATTTCGGCGCGCGCGCCTTTGACCAAGATGCCGCCCACGGCCCCACAGCCAAAGCCGAGTGATGAGACTTGCAACAAGGTTTTGCCCAGGGTTCGGTATTCCATCATTTTCCTTTTGTTTTGGATTTTAAGCGTGTCTAGCTGCTTACGCTGTTACTGTCTCACTCAAACCTGATAGACAATCGCTTCATTATACGGAATGATGATCGGCTTGGGGCCATCGGCGGGAAAGGCGGCGGCCCAACGGTGCGGATCATAGGTGCGTTGGGTAAAACAGGCATAGTGGGCCGGGACAGCCGCTTTCAGCTTGAGCTTTACGGCCATTTCCACTGCGCCATCAAAAAAGGGAAACTCCCCTTCACTTGGGTGGGTGGTTAGCAGGCCAATATCAGGCTTGTGGGCCGCGATCGGCGCCAGCAACGCATCGTGCCGGCTAATGGTGTTAATGGGATCACCGCTGATGTAGACGCGTATCCCGCCAAAATCCATCACAAAGCCCAGGTGTTCAGCATCGGGCATGGGGATGCCCTCTGCCGGAACGCCCGCGGGGGGCTTGGCCCAAACCGCGTGCAAGGTCACCGACCCCAGCGACCACGTCTCTCCCGCGGTAATGGTAACGAGCCGCGCTTCGGAAATACCGCTGGCACGCAGGCGGGCAATGCTCTCGTGAGGACCATAGAAGCGCACGGCTGGAAAGGCCGTATGGATCCGCAACAGCGATTCGATGCACGTATGGTCACCGTGCTCATGCGTCAACAGCACATAATCGGTGCGCAGCGTCGCCTCGTCAAGCGGCGACTCGGTATGAATAAAGGTCTCAGCCGATCTTTCTCTGGGGCCATAGGGATCCACCTGTACAACGGTCCCTGCCGCATTTTTGAAGGCAAACCAACTCTGTCCAAACCAGTGAATGCCAACCGCACCCTCGGGCACATCTAAATCAGCCAACATACAGATTCCCTATGCTTTCTGCTGCGTAGCCACCGCATGTGCCGCTATCAACTGCGGCATGACCTCTTCTGCGAACAACCGTATCCCTGTCTGGCTGGGAAAGTCATCAAAGCGCAGGAAGAAGATTTCGACGCCCAGGTTCACATATTCCATTAAGCGATCGACGACCTGATCGGGAGTGCCAACTACGCGCCCCCGTCGTTTATAGGGTGATTCAGCATGGATGCGCCAAGCTTCGGCTTCCGTTGTGGCCACGACGATCTGGATGCCATCCCACGTCTTCACGATCTCCGTAAAGTCCCGACCAACGGCCGCGCAGTGCGTGCGCAACACATTAAGCTTATGGCTATACGCTTCAGGTGTATCACAGTAATTCCACCAATCGGCATGTTTGGCGATGATGCGCATCGTTACCTTCTCGCCACCGCCGCCAATCATAAAAGGTGGGGGCGGGTTGGGGATCGGTTCGCAATAGGCATCGCGCACTTGATAATATTTTCCCTCGAAGGTCGTCGGGCCACCGGCCCACATCTGCTTGATAATTTGGATCGATTCTTCTAACTGAGCCAGACGAACACCCGGCTTGGGAAATTCAAAGCCATAGGCATCATACTCATCCTCGCGCCAGCCGGCGCCCAGCCCCATCACAAAGCGCCCGCCGGTTAACAGTTGCAGGGTCGCTCCCATCTTGGCGACCAGTGCCGGGCTGCGATAGGATTGGCAAAGCACCAGCGCGCCAAAATCGAGTTGCGGAAAGGTCGCCGCCAGATAGGTGATCGCCGTCCAACATTCGAGCGTATCGACATCGTTGGTGAGCGTATCACGCCCGCCCGGGTGGTCGATGGCCGCCCACGGAAAGAAATGGTCATCAAGAAAAGCGCCAGCAAAGCGGCCTTGAATATAGGCCAGGGTCTCGTTAATCTGCTCAACAAAGGCCATCCGCCGGCTGCCATCGGTTGGGTGCGCCGGAATCCGCCACATAAATTTAAGCTCAGACATCAATATTTCCTTTTATCTGTTTTCCATTCATTACACTGTAAATTGAATTTTTCGGCCCTGTCATTCCGAAGCAGCCTTATCGCCGAGGAATCTCCGCCAGGCTAGATCGAGATTCCTCCTCCCGAAGGGTCGTCGGAATGACAGTTATTTAATTTACAGGATACTCATGCGCTCTTTAAAATGTCGCGCAGGAGCGTACCGTTCTCTTTGCACCAATTAAACACCGTGGTGACATCTGCGCCCAAACAGAAATGTTTGACGCCTAGATTCAGATAGTACTCCGCTTCGGCAGGGGTGTTGAGTTCGGCGCGCGGGACAACGCCTAGCTTGAGCGCGGTTTTGATCATAAATTGCTGCGCTTCAATCACCTCTGGCGCGCGTTTTTCACCGGTCTTGCCGATACTCATGGCGTAATCACCGGGGCCAAACTGCACCATATCAACGCCCTTGACGCCCAAGATTGCTTCTAGATTTTCCACGGCTTCTTTCTTCTCAATCATAATGGCTACCACGGAGTCTTCTAGCGCCTGCACAAAAGCGACAGACCCCGCTTCCAGCATGATGCTCACATCGCGACCATGTCTCGCCCCATGTAATCCACCTGTCTGAGGCGTCTCGGCGCGCACAGCATTTACACATTCTTTCGCTTCGGTCGCGTTGCGTACATCGCTAAAAAGTACATTTTGGATGCCCGATCCAATGGCACGGACGGCCAAGTGCTGGCGCGATTCCTGTTCAACTTTGATCATGCCTGTCATGTGGTCAAAGATATCGATAGCTCGACCCATGTTTTCTAGCGAAAAGAGGGAGTAAGGGGCGTATTCCGCTACAATCTCTACATAATCGAAGACCTTTGTGTGACCAATAATCTCGACCATCGTCGGCCATTGGGTTTGCAGCCGTGTGCCCATGCTCGGTTGGTTCGCATTCAACAGTTCGCGTAAGCGATTCTTGCGCATGAAATAATCTCCTTGCCCGGTGTGGATAGCCCAATATGGTTGAATCGTAGTCCTTAAAAACCCAACACTTTGTCAACCAAATTCGTCAGTGGTTGACCTGCCAGATAATACGCGAGGTTCGACGCAAAGATCTCCGTTGCGGCGGCAGTGGTGTTGGCCGATTTGCCGGCAATATGGGGGGTCAGGATCAGGTTTGGTGCCGACCACAAAGGGTTGTCTGCCGGCGCTGGTTCCTGCGCCGTCACATCCAATGCCGCGCCGGCTAGCCGACCGTCATGTAGCATCGCCGCTAGGGGGGCTTCGTCCACCACGCCGCCGCGCGACACGACAAGCAGGTAGGCGCTCGCCTTCATGTGGCCCAGCATCTCTGCGTCCAGCAACCCATCGGTCTGCGGTGTGCCCGGTACGGTAACGACAACGGCATCGGCTTGGCGCAGGAGTTCAGGCAATTCGGCCAATGGCCACAACGCCGCGACATAAGCGGGCTTTTCGATTGGCCGCAGATCCACGGCGATCACCGTCATGCCAAAGGCGCGCGCCCGTTCGGCGATGGCGATGCCAATGTTACCAAGACCGACGATACCCAGCGTCAACCCTTGTAAGCCAAGCGGCTGGTTGCCAATCGTCTCGGCCCACGATGCCCAGCGCACCCATTCGCCACGCTGTTGCGCCTGCTGCAACTTGGGAAACTGTCTGGCAAGACCGATCAGCATACCAAAGAAATGTTCGGCAATGGTGGCTGCGTGGGCGCCTTTGGTACTCGTAATCTGCACATCGCTAGCCATCAATTCTGGAATCGCGGTCAACTTGTTCACCCCTGCGCCGTGACACTGAACCCAACGTAATTTTTTTGCCGCCAGAAAGACTTCGCGCGAGAAATCGCCAAAGACGACTTCGGCATCGGTCACGGCGGCGAGGGCCGTCTCGGTTGTCAGCGCGCTGGTGTAAGCAACCTGGGGGAAACGCGCCGTGATCCGCTGGAACTGCGCGGCGTCCCACGGCACCGTAATGAGAAGTTTCAAGAAAAATATCCTTTCTATTACACCTGGATTCTTATCGAGAAATGATATAAAGTTCGCACAAATGTGGAGTTCACACGCCCACGGGCGAGACGCGGGTTTCGCACGGGCCCGCGCCATCCCTGCCGGCAGCCGGCAGGGATGGCGGCGTTCCCAGGTGCATAACATGAGTTCTTAACTTTCATTAACCCTGCTAGCGTCCAGTCATGCCAGTCATTTGGATGCCCTGGATAAATTGCCGTTGGAAGATGATAAAAATGACCACGATCGGCAAGGTCATCAAAGTGCTGGCCGCCATCACGTAAGGCCAGTAATTTCCATAAGTGCCCGATAGGGCATGGAGCCCAATCGATAGGGTGTAGTTCTGCTGCGTGGTCAAATACATGGCCGGCCCCAGCAGATCGTTGTAGCGATCTAAAAAGGCGAAGATGACCACCGCGGCGATCACCGATTTTGACAACGGTAGGATCAATTGGGTGTAAATGCGCAGTGAACTGGCGCCATCAATGCGCGCCGCCTCGTCGAGCGCGAGCGGCACGCCGAGCATAAATTGACGCATCAAAAAGATATAAAATGCGTTGGCGCCAAACCAGCTGGGCACAATCAGGGGGAGGAAAGTATTTAACCAGCCCAGGTTTTTCATAATGATAAAGGTCGGAATCATCGTAACAACCGAAGGCAGCATCATGGTCCCCAAGACCATCATGAAGACAAGATTCCGTCCCGGCCAGCGCAGCCGGGACAGGGCGAATGCCACCACAGAGCTGGAAAAGACGGCGCCCAGCGTCGCGCTGCCGGCAACGATCAGGCTATTGAGGGCATAACGCGCAAAAGGGACAAGTTCGAAGACATCAATGTAGTTGCTCCACTGCACCGGATCAGGGATCCAGCGAATCGGGATCGAGAAGACTTGGGCAGGATATTTCAAAGAGCTTGACAACACCCAAATCAGAGGCACCATAAACAAGACGGCCATTACGGTGAGCAGGGTGTAGAGCAATCCTTTGAACAGGTTGCCGGCTAAGGCGCGCACTATGCGCTGCTCTACCGAGGCCGGTTGAGGGCGCCGCGCGGCCTGATTCCCGCCGGCAGTTGACAAATGTTGTATACCTGGCCCTTTTTCAGTCATTGGCTTCATAAAATACCCACTTCTTGGACAACCGAAACTGAATTAGCGTGAAGATCATGATAATCAGGAATAGCACCCAGGCCACCGTCGCCGCATACCCCATGCGGAATAGTTTGAAGCCAAGCGTATAGAGATAGAGGACAGTAAAGAGGGTTGCATTCATTGGTCCGCCATTGGTCATGACAAGCGCAATTGTGAAGACCTGGAAACTGTTGATGATGCCGATGATCAGCAGAAAGAAGAGGACGGGCGAAAGCATGGGCAGTGTAATGTAGACAAAATGTTGCCACCGATTCGTGCCATCGACTTTGCTGGCATCCTGCAACTCCTCGGGGATGTTTTGCAGGCCGGCCAGGCAGATAATCATCTGCGTGCCGACGCCCCACAGACTCATAAGGATGAGCGCGGGAATGGCCAAGTGCGGATCAAGCAACCAGCGATAATCCAAGCCGAGATAATAGTTGAGCAGCCCGCCGGTCGGGTAGAAGATCTGGATCCAGCCAAGCGCCGCGGCCACGGCGGGTACGATCGTGGGTAGGAAAAAGATCGTGCGGTAGAGCGTCCGGAACCGGATCGAATTGTTGAGCGCAAGGGCTAAGGTCAGTGCGACGATGAGTTGGAGCGGTACACCCACAAAAGTGTAATAAGCTGTAACGCTGAGCGATTTCCCCAGCATCTGGTCATCGAACAGTGCGTAGACATTGGCCAAGCCGACGAATTTCGGCGCCGAGAGCAGATTCCACTCCTGCGTCACGATAAACAACGAGTAGAGCATTGGCCCTAGCCACCAGATCACAAACCCAATCAAAAAAGGGGAAGCAAAGAGCCAGCCATCACGCCATTCCTGGAGTTTGAGGCGCGAGACTTTGCGCCTGGCGCCAGGCATTACTGTTAATGAGTTCATCTAACCCTCTGCTTTTGGTATGACCCGCCACAATGACAACAAACAAGATGGCTATTTCTGGCCCAGCGTCTAGTAAACTTTCTAGCGCTTTGTTGTAACTAACAAGCCTGGGGTGCTGCCTGGGAACGCTGCCATCCCTGGCGGCCAGCCTACACCACCTGCCGCCAGGGATGGCAGCGTTCCCAGGCTTAGTCGTTACGCTTTGTTTGCTATTGGTAACAGGGTGACAAGATGAAATTGTCGAATTTATCTTGTCACCCTGTCGCCTTACGCGCCCTTCTTCGCCCAGTACGCGTCAAGAATGGCCTGACAGGCAGGATTGGCGATCTCCATCGCTTCGCGCGCGGAGAGCTGGCCGCCGATCATCGCGTCCCAGGCCGAGCCAAGCGGGGTATTGGTCAGCATCATGGCAAATAGATCGGCGCCTTCACCGCTAATAATGGGGTTACGCCCTGTATTCATAGCATCACCGAACGCCTTACCATTGGTGAAGTTAAACTGTTCTTGCGCCAGTGGCACCCAGATATCGTTGACGGTCTCGGGCAGATGACACATCCGACCACCGTTGGCAACATGGGTCTGGGCCTCATTCGTGGTGTTGTACTTGATCCATTCCCAGGCTTGATCTGGGAAGTTGCTGGCAATGTTGATTTCGAAGCCGGCGATTTCCGCCACCGTTTCATCGCGCCCGGACGCGCCGTAGGGCATGTGGATGACTTCGAAGTTGATGCCGTTCGCGACCTGCGCTTTCGGGCCGGCCATATTCGGCAGATACCACGGTCCCTCATAGGTCATAGCCACCTGACCCGATGCGATATTGACGCCACCGCCAGCCAAACCACCAGGAGTAGGCGTCCAGCCGTTGTTCGTCGCATCGACAATGGTCCACTGTAGTGCATCAATAATTTCGTCTTGGACAAATTGGGCCGTCTTGGGCTCGACAATCGTGTCCCACTCGATCACGCCATCCTTGCGCAACCAATGCAGCGCCCGTGCATAAATGCCGGACCAACCGCCCGCATTGGCAAAGCCGAAGTACTGCTTGCCATCCTTTTCGCCACTCAGCGCGATTGCCTTCTCTTGGAAATCAGCGTAGGTCCACCCTTCTTCCGGGTACGCGACGCCGAACAGGTCGAAGACATCCTTGTTGTAATACATGATCACGGAGCCGGTGTTGACAGGGGTGAGGTAGGTTTTGCCGCCCCACTGGCTGTTGTCTTTGTAATTGGCAATGTCTGGAAAGGGCGTGCGGAAATCGTCGCGCTCGATCAAATCATCAATCGGACGAATCAAATTGTTGTCGGCGTAGGGACCCCAGAGGAAACCTTGCATATACCACACGTCGGGGGCGGTGCCGGCCGCGACACCAACCTTGATCTTGTCATAGTAACTGCCGGTGCCAGCCTGCTCTACGTATTGTTCCGGCGTGACTTGGATCGCACCTTGGGCCGCGTTGAAGTCCTTGGCAACCCCTTCCCAAATCTGCTTATCATTGATG
>DAOTTR010000376.1:0-7200 GCA_034437715.1 Caldilineaceae bacterium | reverse complement strand
ACCAACTATCAGGCTCAGCAAAGTGACAAGCGCCAACGCCACCCCGCCAAAGGTGAGGACGAGCAGCAGGCGCAGGCTAGTAGATCTCGGCGTAAATAAGGTACCCTATTTTTACCATGCTGTACACGAGTAACGTGCCTGATTAACTGCCGTGGTATCTACGCCCAACTGTACTAGCCTCTATGATCAAGCATCGCCGTCGGTGGTCAATATTCAGGTGACCGTCAACGCGGCGGCGCAACAAGCCAATCCATTTCAAGGCCTACCGTTTCCCTTTGGACAAAACAATGGACAAGCACAGCCCGCACAAGCACAACCCGCACAGGCCGAGGGCAGCGGCTTTGTCTATGATAGTGAAGGCCACATTGTGACCAACAACCATGTGGTGGCCGAGGCTGACCCTGATAACATTGTGGTAAATTTTTCCAACGGTGAATGGGCCATGGCTAAGTTAATTGCCCGTGATCCCCAAGCCGATCTAGCCGTGCTCCAGGTGACGCCGCCCGCGAATATGACCTTGACGCCGCTCAAGTTGGCCGCAACGGACAGCCTGCGCGTGGGCTATTATGTCACGGCCATCGGCAGCCCCTTTGGCTTGGACGAGACGTTGACCTTTGGTGTAGTCAGCGCATTGGGACGCAGTATGCCCACGAATGAAGACGCCAGCAGCGGTCCCAGCTATTCGCTGCCGGATCTGATCCAGACAGACACGGCGATCAATCCGGGCAACTCGGGTGGGCCATTGCTGAACCTGAAGGGTGAAGTGGTGGGCGTGAACTTTGCCATTAACTCGCCGGTGCGCGCCAATTCAGGGGTCGGCTTTGCCATTCCGGTTTCGGTGGTTGAAAAGATCGTCCCGGCCTTGATCAAAGATGGGGCTTATCATTATGCCTATTTGGGCATCGCCGGCCAGTCGATCACGGCGGCGTTGGCCCAGGAGAAAGCGTTGGCGGACAATACCTTGGGGGTCTATGTGGGTGAGGTGACACAAAGTGGCCCGGCCAGCGCGGCCGGGTTGCAAGCTGATGACATTATCACCAGCATCGACGACCAACCCATTTACCGCTTTGAGGATCTGTTGAGTTATCTCTTCAACCGCGCGGCACCGGATCAGAAAGTTACGCTGCACATTCTGCGCAATGGCAAAGCGACGACCGTAGATGTGACCTTGAGTGAGCGCCCAAGTGCCACAGATCAAGCCGCCGCAGCAGAGCAAGGCGCGACGATCAGTGTGGCCAAGGCGATTCAGATCGCCAAGGATGCCGATTTGATGACGACGATTGATGCTGCTGAAGTCAACCAAGCGCTGCAAAATGGCCAACCCGTATGGGTGATCAGTCTTAGTGGCGAAGGCAAGAGCGCCACCGTCACCGTCAATGCCTATACCGGCGAGGTGGTAGCGCTGGATCTCCAATAAATCATAGGCGCGCAAACGCAGATGATTGACATACGCTAGGCAAAAAAGACCGCTGGGGATGTTGAATTCCTCAGCGGTCTTTTTGTTACCCTGGCCCGCGCCCTAGTCGATCGACCAGGTTAAAATTCAGCCCATCGGCACCGGGCTATCTGTCCGAGTGTTGGATGTGAGCGATGGTAATTTACATTACACTAGTAGATCCCGGCGTAAATAAGGTACCCTATTTTTACCATGCTGTACACGAGTAACGTGCCTGATTAACGGCCGTGGTATCTACGCCCAACTGTACTAGTACAGTTGGGCGGAAATGCACCAATCGCTATCGCGCGTGAATTTGGGTAAATCGCGCTGGCTTTATTTCCGCCGTCATGGTCTAGAGA
Source organism: Caldilineaceae bacterium (assembly GCA_034437715.1). Taxonomy (GTDB): domain Bacteria; phylum Chloroflexota; class Anaerolineae; order Caldilineales; family Caldilineaceae; genus JAHBVH01. The sequence continues at coordinate 5,403 of DAOTTR010000376.1, read as the reverse complement.
CAGATCAAGATTGTTCTACCGCAATTCAGCGTACCAACTAAAGGAAATGCTATGCCTCGATCAAGAAATCCATACAGCGTCTGGTTGCTCCTCTTTACCATCGGGATTGGGCTGGATACGCTTGGGATTATGATCATGGGGCCTACTTGGCTGCGCTATGGCTTGATCGTGCTTGGCATTTGCTTTCTTCTGCTCAGTATTGCTGTCGCGGGCTGGCTCCAACGCTCTGAATAAAGGTGCGAAATGAGGTGTAGGGAAGAACTTGTGGCCGGTGCGTATGTATGCACAAGACTTTCTATCCCATTCGTGAAGATCACGTTTTATGTACTGTGGGCAACTTTCCTGCGCAAGGGTTGGTGGTATGGTATGATATCCGCAACATCCCAGCAGGTAGGGAGGTGTGCCTGGCTTCGGTCGTTGCGCGAGGCAAAGGTTGGGAAGTTTTTGTATCTTACCGCAACGCTTGATGCGTGGAGAGTAGAAGCAATGAAATTCTTGCTAAAATTGATTGGCGTGCTTGTCGTCCTGTTGCTGCTGATGGGGGTGGCCTTCGGTGCAGGGCTCTTTGTGGCAGGCACCAATGTATTGGCCCCAGGTGTTATGCGCACCGCCGAGCAACCGCCCCAATTCGATGTCTTTTGGCAGGCGTGGAATTTGGTGCAAAGCGACTTTGTGGATCGCCAGGCACTCGATCCGGCGCGACTTACCTATGGCGCAATCCGTGGCATGGTCCAGGCATTGGGCGATACAGGCCACACTAGCTTTTTGACACCCGATGAGAGTGAGGCACGCAGGACGAGCGTTTCCGGTAAATTTACCGGCATTGGCGCGCAGTTGGGCGAAGAAAATGGCTTGCCGATTATTGTCGCACCCTTTGACGGTTCACCCGCCCAGGCGGCTGGTGTCAAGGCAGGTGACATTATTTTGGAAGTGAACGGCGAAGATGTGAGCGAGCTGACGCTGACCCAAATTGCCGAAAAAGTGCGTGGCCCAGCCGATAGCCAGGTAACGCTGACGCTTTTTCGCTCTGCGGAAAACCGTAGCCTTGATATCGTCGTCACCCGTGGCGAGATCACCATACCCGCCGTGACCTGGGGCATGATACCCGAGACAAAAGTAGGGCTGATTCGATTGAGCCAATTTAGCGGCCAGGCAACCGAAGAAATCGTTGCAGCCGTACAAGCAGCCAAGGCCGCAGGCGCCACCGGTTTGCTGGTCGATGTGCGCAACAATCCGGGGGGTCTGCTCACACAGGCAATCGGGGTGACCAGCCAATTTATTGCAGATGGCAACGTTTTGCTCGAAGAGGATGCCCAGGGCAATCGCAATCCTTATCCGGTTGAGCCGGGCGGGCGGGCAACAGATCTACCGCTGGTCGTATTGGTGAATGCTGGCACAGCCAGCTCCTCGGAGATTTTTGCCGGGGCAATCCAGGATCATCAGCGCGGGCAGGTCGTGGGCGAAACCACCTTCGGCACGGGCACAGTGCTCCAACCCTATACGCTGCAAGATGGCTCCGAGCTGTTGCTGGGTGTCAAGCAATGGCTGACGCCCAATGGCCGCTTGATTCGCAACCAAGGCATTCAACCCGATGTGGTGGTGCCGTTGCCAATCGGCACTGATCAGCTTTTGCCCTCGGCGATTCAAACGATGACCTTGGCCGATATCCAAGCCAGCCAAGATACACAGATGCAGAAAGCCCTTGAACTATTGGAGGCACTGCCGCCAACACCCTAAACAGTCGCCAATCAGGAATATCTGCTGCCCAACCCAAGCGCTTACACGCTCTTAACACAGGGGATCTTCTTCACAATCTTCTGTTAGCAAAGCGTTGATAAAGTAGGCTATTGTGCTAATAATGCATAATAAACTATCTACGTGAGCTTACACGTGAGCTTACACGTGAGCTTGCTAGGTGAACAAGGAGAAGGATGATGGGGAAGGCAGATTTACATATCCATACCAGCTATAGCTATGATGGCACAGCTACCGTGGCGGCTGTCTTGGAACATGTGGCGCGCAAGACCGATCTGGATGTGATCGCGATTACGGATCATGACGCGATTGATGGGGCGTTGGAAGCGCGTGAACTGGCCCCGCGCTATGGCGTTGAGGTGATTCCGGGCAGCGAAGTTTCCACGGCGGAAGGCCATCTGTTGGCGCTCTACATTACGGAACGGGTACCCGCCAAGTTGTCACTGGTCGAAACGGTGGCTTGTGTGGCCGAGATGGGCGGCATCTGTGTGGCAGCGCATCCTGGTGGCCACTGGAAATGGTGTCTACAAGAACATCATTTGCGCCATGCGCTCAGCCAACCAGGCGTTGCCGATACATTGGTGGGGTTGGAAGCCTATAATGCGAGCTTGCCGAATTTAACTGTCAATCAGGGTGCGCTGAAAATGCAACAGCGATTAGGCTTGGCCGGTGTTGGTTGCAGTGATGCCCACCTATTATGGCTGATTGGGAGGACGGCTACCTGTTTCCCAGGCCAAAGTGCGTATGATCTACGCAAGGCTTTACTGGAACGCACAACGACCCTGCAGATCTTGCCGCGTCCCAGCCATTTCTTGCTAAGTTATGGATGGCGTCAGGTGTTGCGTACGCTGGGCTACGTACAGGCGGCATCAACCACACCGGGGAGTGCGATTGTCCTGCGCCGGTTGGCAACGGCAGTGCAGTTTGCCTAGGTTGACAACGTGGATATATGTATTTTCGTAGTAGCGACTTTAGTCTTTGTCCGATTTGGGAAAGACTAAAGTCTTTACTACCGATGAAGGCTTATCCGGTTAAAAATCGTATGTCCAGACTTCGATAATCATGTAGTAGCGTCTATTGCTCAATTAGTGCAACATTTCACCAGTCTGGTACGTATTGAGAATAGAGAATATGATTTGACGCTTCCGCTTGAAGCGCCAATTTCTTGAAGCAATCGGTAACTTGCCAACAATGCCCATGGCGATCAATGGCAATCGCTGGTAGCAGCATTCGTTTGGCGGAAAGGACAAAGTCTATGCCAGTCACAGACCAACAGTCAACCAAAGCATTAAACATTGCATTCTTTGTAGAAGGCATGTATGCCAGTGGGGTTGACATCAGTTCGCAACTTTTGGCAGAAGCGTTGCGCGAACGCGGTCACCGTGTTGTCCTGTTTGTACCGTGGAAAGAACATTGCGCTCCCGGCAAAAAAGATGTTTTTTTACTGTCAGCAGGGCGCGTCAATTCCAAACAGGGCGTTTATCTAAGCTACCCTATTTCTCTGAAATTATTAAACGAATTTAAACACACTCATTTTGATCTGATTCATGTCCACACGTCCACGTCAGTCAATCTGTTGGCGTGGCAGGTCTCTGCCCTCTTCGATTTGCCAGTTGTCTATACCTATCACACCATGACCAAGGAGTACATGCACTATTGGGGGCATATTCCCGATGCCTTGGGTGGCCTGTTAGATCCTCTGTTGGACTCGGCGGTAGAGAAATATGACCAAGTGGTTTGCAACAAGGCCGATGCCATCATTACACCCTCGGCCAAAGCCGCGCGTTATCTGGCCGAGATCGAGGTCACGCCGCAGGTAACGGTGATTCCCAACGGTCTGCAACTGAAAAACTTTCATCCCTATCCTTCGGATTATTTGCATAGCAACTTTGGCGTGCCCGAACAGGCCAAGGTCTTGCTCTGGGTAGGGCGTCTCAATCAGGAGAAACAACCGCTGCTGGCCTATGAGATTTTCCGTGATCTTTGCCGCAAGCGCCGCGATATCTGCCTGGTTATGGTGGGCGATGGCGCGCTGCGTGCGGAACTGGAAGAGCGGCGACGGCGCGATGGCCTGCAAAATCGCCTCTTTTTAACCGGGCTCGTCGATTACAAGGACATGGCCGCTGTCTACAATAGCGCCGACTTGTGGATCTCCACCTCGCAGAGCGAAGTACACCCGATGGTGGCGCTCGAAGCGACGGCGTGTGGGCTGCCAACCATCTCCTGGCGCGATCCAGCACTTACGGGCGTGATCGAGGATGGGGTCAATGGCTTTTTGGTCAATTCCACACCCGAATTTATGGCACGCTTAGAACAGATTTTGGATGACGGTGAACTTTACCAAAACATGCGCCGCGCCGCCATCTTCAAGCGCGCGGAATATGATATCGCAACGACGGCAGGACGGGTGCTACAAATCTACAAACAGCTTGTGCAACCGGCGGAACCCGTCAAGCAGATCCAACCATCGCCCCTGCACTATCGCTTCTTAAATTTCCCATGAGTGGACGGGCACCTAGCTCGGTGGCCCATTCACGGAGCAGATGATGCCTAACCGAATAACGTTGCGCAACAGCCCAGCGGCTTCTGCCCTGGGCGTTATTTTTTGTATCCGCATGTTGGCTAGGCAAGAAGATCTTCAGAGTCGCCAAACCCATTTGATGATTCCTCCGGTTCCTGTGTATAATCAGCAGAGTGAAAGCATACCCGTTCCCCATCAATCTATTTCAATCTGTATATGATTCGCTCATCAGCATCATCTGTGCAATGTTGAAATCTAGAGAATGGTTTATCGATTTGCACGAGTTTATCGGTAAGCCTTAATGATCTATCAGGAGACCAAATTGTGACGCAAGTGAACACATCGGCCACCCCAACGGATGCGTTGGATTTCGCGTCCGTTGATCGCGAACAATGGCTGCACATGTATGAACAAATGAATAAGATTCGCGCGTTTGAAGAAAATGCCAATGAACTTTATCTCAGCCGCAAGATGCCCGGTTTGACCCATCTTTACATTGGCGAAGAAGCGGTGGCCGTGGGTGTTTGCGAAGCGTTACGCAGGGATGACTATATTACGAGCACCCACCGCGGCCACGGCCATTGTGTGGCCAAAGGGGCCAGGCTCGACCGCATGTTTGCCGAACTCTTGGGCAAGGAAGCCGGCTATTGTCGCGGCAAGGGCGGTTCCATGCACATTGCCGATCAAGATACAGGCAACTTGGGTGCCAACGCGATTGTAGGCGGCAGTATGGGCATTGCCACGGGTGCCGGCTTGTCGATCAAAATGCGCGGCAGCAATCAAGTGGCCGTTTGCTTTTTTGGCGATGGCGCGATGGGCCAGGGCCTCTTTTATGAAGTTGTCAATATGGCGCAACTGTGGAAGCTACCCGTTATCTACGTTTGCGAAAACAACAACTATGGCGAATATACGCGCCGCGAAGAAGCCGCGGCGGGCACGCTGACGGCGCGCGCCGAAGCCTTTGGCATCCATGCCGAAGAGGTCGATGGCCAGGATATCCGCCAAGTTTACCTTACCATGCGCAAATTGGTCGAACGGGCGCGCAGTGGTGCCGGTCCCGCTTTCCTCGTTTGCAACACCTATCGTTTTCTCGGCCATCATGTGGGCGATATCAATCGCGAGTACTA
>DAOTTR010000375.1:0-7138 GCA_034437715.1 Caldilineaceae bacterium | reverse complement strand
GCCTATCTGTTTATTAATTATCTGACGCAGCAATTTGGTTCCGATACGACCAAAGCGTTGGTCGCGCAACCGGCCAATGGCATCCAAGGGGTGACCGCCGCGCTGGCCGGCCAAGGCCATGCCGAAGATTTTAACGCCGTCTTTGCCGACTGGGTGATTGCCAATTATCTGGATGAACCCGATGCGCTGAATGGTGATGGCGCGTATGGCTACCGCACCATTGACTTGCCTACGCCGCCATTTGCCTACACGTTGGCCGCCGCTGCCACCGCGCCCTATTCAGCCACGGTCAATAATTATGCGACGGACTATATCCAGGTTGAAGGCAACGGCGATGTTACCTTACAGTTTCAGGGGCAGACCAGCACACGGCTGGCCGATGCTATACCGTATAGTGGCAGCCATGTCTGGTGGAGCAATCGCGGTGACGATTCGAATAGTCGGTTGACGCGCCAATTTGATCTGCAGTCCTTGGCCCCTGGCACAGTGGTAACTATGACCGCAGCCTTGTGGTGGGATATTGAAACTGATTATGATTATGGCTATGTGGCCGTAAGCCGCGACGCGCGTAAGTGGCAGATTTTGGAAGGCCAATATACAACCACGGACAACCCCAGTGGCAACAGTTTTGGCCCCGCTTATACAGGCAGCAGTGCCACATTGCCGACCCAACAAGCGGGCTGGATGACAGAAAGTTTTGATCTCAGTGCCTATGCCGGTGAACAGATCTGGCTGCGCTTTGAATATGTGACCGACGACGCGGCCAACGCCAGTGGTTGGTTTATCGATGATGTCCAGATTCCGGCCCTGGACTATTACGCAGATTTTGAAAGTGACAGCGCAGGCTGGCTCAGTGAAGGGTGGCTGCTCACCAATAATGTGCTGGCCCAACATTGGCTGGTGCAGCGCATGGAATTTGAAAACGATCTGCTGACCGCGGTCGAGCAAACCGTGATCGATGCGCAAGGGCGAGCTACCCTCTCGCTGCCCAAATTGGGGGATGACCGGCATGTTGTACTGGCGATCAGCGCCTTTGCCCCGACCACGACTGAACCTGCCGCCTATTCTTTGCAACCAGTCCGGTAAGTGGCTCGGATGCCCACCTCACAGCGCCGTTCCTCAACCAGCAGTTCAGCGGTCGGTCTACCTGTAATAGGGACAGTTGTGTATCTTGGGTAAAATAGTTTTGTACTGCCGTAACCCGTACCAGCCAACGGCGCGGTTGTACGCGTAAGGCGGGCACGCCCCCTGTACGGACTGCCTCCGACAGCGTTGGCAGCGGTACACCCGTAATTCGTGCCGCTTCAGCCAAAGAGATAAAGGGGCCATACGTATGCAGAAAGTCCTCGACTTTCTGCACAATGTCACGTTCTTGTTGGTCAAGGTTTTGTTGAAATTGTGAATTTTCCAGCGTAACAATGACTATGCCATTGTTACGCTACTTTGTCAACGAAATAAATCAACGGAATCAACGGGGGTGTATTTCAAGTTGAGGGTAAATTTTAGCACGCGCGTAAGGTGTGCCGGGGACGAGCGGGGTGTAGTTTGTCAAACCGGTGTAGGTGTCGCTCGTCCCCGGCACACTGCCCAAAAAGTGTAATGCACCCAAATCAACGGGGTGAAAAACTACGATGCTGAGGTGGCGTACAATGGTGGTGCATACTATTTTTTGCAACGGCTGCGTAGGGAAAATGAACGATAATTGACGATTGACAAGGGCTGGTAGATTGGATATAGTAGAGGTAACCTCAACTTGGTCAAAGTCACCGGCGATGTAAGCCACCATTCGTAGCATTGTCCCCTTGGCGATTTTACTTGCCTGCCAACCAATTGTAGTGCCAACAGCACAGCCTAGCACAGGAGAAATCTCCTTTGAAACATTGTCATTAAACGAAACTGGTGAGGGGGTGAACGTGACATTGGTCACCGAGGAAACCCAACTTCTATTCGTAACTTCCCTTGATCAGGTTGCGGCGCTTCAACAGATGGTCAGTGCAGAAGATTTTGTGCAATTACAGCAAGTGGACTTTCAAATCGAAGTTGTGGTTGCACTTTTCCGTGGCGTCCAAGGTTCAAGCAACTCTCAAACCATGATTAAAGAAATAAAACGAGAAGATGGCCGGCTTGTGATCCAGGCTGAGTTTTGGTCGCCTAGCCCTTCCTATATATCGACGGCTGCATTAACATATCCATACCACCTCGTCACAATTGCCAAAGTCAATCTGCCTGTACAAGATGTGGAGTTTACACTAGAGCGCGTGATGCTCACCCCAACCCCACCGGGAAAGTAGTTTGACGATAGGTGCCTGAACCCGAAAAGCAAGCGAGCTTCAGGACTTGATTCGCCTAAAGCTCGCTTGTATCTATTTCAGTTCACTCTGTTGTCTGTTCCCTAGCACTCACTGTAGCCGCAGACATGACATTTGCGGCAGCCTTCGACATTGAGGAAACTCGCCTCGCCACATTCGGGGCAGATGTCGCCAATCGGGCGTTGGGCAATTGGTAACGCCAACTGTTCGGCTTCCAGTTCGCGCACGACCGCGGGCAACTCGCTCAAATGCTCGGCCAATACCTGGGCAATACCATCGGGCAGACTGCGTACGCGGTTGGCTCCAAAGCCCAACGGACGGCCACCCCCAATCCCGGCCATCTCATCCATCACCCAACGCAAGCGTTCGCTGGCGGGCAGACTGGCGGGCATGCGCAAGACCAAGCTGATCAAGCGGCCCATGGCTTCGCTCACCGCGGCGACTTCACTGCCGGCTTTGCCCACATTGAGGAAGACCTCAAAAGGCTCGTTGCGTTCATCACTGTTGACGGTGATGTAGGCGCTGCCCAAGGGCGTCTCTTTGCGATAGGTGCTGCCTTGTAGACGGCGCGGCCGTGGCCGTTTGAGCATCATCGGTTTGGCGACCTCGCCGGTGCGCACTTCGCTTTTGCTGTTGGTCGCGGCATGGCCATTGGTTGTACCATTCGTTGCGCCGTCGTGTGTGCCATTGGTCGCTGCGGCTGGCTCACTTTCGCTCTTCTTCTGCTGTTGCGTCGCCTTCGTCTCCAAGACTACTTGCTGACGGCTACCTGTGACGTAAACTGTCAAGCCCTTGCAGCCCAATTCCCAAGCCAGCTGATAAGCTTTGGCCACATCTTCTTCGGTCGCACCTTCGGGGAAGTTACAGGTCTTGCTTATGCTGTTGTCAACAAAGGCTTGAATGGCAGCCTGCATACGCACATGTTCGTCGGCAGCAATATCGCTGCTGACCACAAAGGTGTGGCGCAGATGTTCGGGCAGATCCTCGATCGTCTGGCAACTGCCATAGGTGGCGGCATGTTGCTTGATGGCGGCCTTGCGTGCCTCGCTCAAATCTGTGGCATCCAGCGCCTGATCAAAGAGGGGACTGGTGTAGGCCAACTCGACATCTTTGTCGCCATCCTTAAAGTGGCGCACATAGCCCAAGGCAAAGACCGGTTCGCAGCCATAGCCTTCGCAGCCGCAGACCGTGGCAATGGTGCCGGTAGGCGCAACCGTCGTTTGGGCGGCGTTGCGAATGCCGTAGCGTCGAATACCCTCGGTGATCTCTGCCCAGTCCAACGTGGGGCGCGTCCAATCACGCGTGAAGGGGACAAGGGGTTTGGGCGTCTGCCACTGCATGTGGGGACCCTCTGGGTATGGCTGCTTGTCATCATAGATGCTGCCCGCAAACGCCTGAAATGTGCCGCGTTCCTTGGCTAACTCAATACTTTTTGCCATCGAATGAAAGCGCACAAATTCCATAATCTGCGCCGCAAATTCCTGGCCCTCTTCACTGCCGTAGCGAATACCGAGTTTGTACATCATATCGCCCAGGCCCATAATACCCAAGCCAATGCGCCGCGCCCGATACGCCGCCGCCGCCACTTCTGGGATCGACGGCACGTAGGCATTCGCCGTGACGACATTGTCCAAAAAGTGTGTGCTTTCCTCGACGGAGCGGCGTAAAAGCGCCCAATCCACAACCGGATCGCCATCTGGGTCTGTCGTCACATGCTCCGTCAGATTGACCGAGCCAAGACAGCAATTTTCATAGGGTCCAAGCCATTGTTCGCCACAGTTATGTACCACGATACCATTTGCAATAAATGAATGAGTTAGCGGTTCATGCAGATCATAAACCAACTCCTCCCCTACCAACTCAACAGATTCAATGGTAGTTACAAAGTGCTCGCTGTAGGGGCCGCGTTTTCCATAACTTACTAATGCGGCTTGTAACTTTGCAGCTTTCTCTTCCTGTAAAAACCCAATTTCCTGGGCATATTGAAAGAGATTTTCTTTTGAAACTATCAGTTCATGCTGGGCTTGTGTGGAATATGCTTGATTGCCACCTTTACCATCAGGTAAATTGGCATATCCAGCATGTCTGCGATTCTTGTAAATCTTACTGAATATGCCAAAGTTCAAAAGCAACTGTTGTACACCAGATAAAAGAGCAAGTTTGCTTGAGGACAAACGTACATTTACGCCTTTATTAACATTGTCTAATATCGTTCCGTCTGCAGAAAAGAGCGCTTGCAAAAATCCTCGTTGCATCTTTTCGCTGCCGGTAAAAACTATATTAGGTATAAGTTCCTTATCAGATATGCCTAAATTCGTGACAAGCTCTTTTAATCGCTGAGATATAACACGTGATTCGTCTCTCTCATTTAGATCCTGTGGAGCTATGGTATAGGTTCGAGTGGGTGCATACGTGTTACGATGATTGTTAATCCCAATCAACTCATTAATGTAACCTGCAAATACGGGCGCAAGCACACGTTCTTTGCCGAAAAACATCAGTCCGGCACCATCTGCGGTATTTAACGTACCATCTCCATAAATCCAACCAAGCACTCGTCCTAGTTCAAGTGAACCTTCATGCCCAAATCCACCCTTGCGATTTAAAACATGGATCTTGTCACCTTTCTGCAAATCCCCTAACTCTACCCACCCTTTTGCTGACATAATGCGATGATTGGCGGTCGCTTTTACTGTATACCCCTCTTTCGTCGTTAATTGATATACAGGTTTTAATCCAGTCATAAAGACAGGTGTCGATACAGGGCTAAACGTCGATTCTTCACCAAACCGACTATCTAAGGTAACCATCGATGGTTTCTGCGACTCGTACAGATTCTTGGCTGTTTGCAAACCATCCTTGGTATAGATCAGTGTATCCCCTGTAACACAAGGATTAGTCGCCTCTAGATCATAGAGGTGGGGTACGGGATTGCTGCGGTTGGCCGCGTCAATAAAAAGGATGCCGGGTTCGCCATTGTGATGGGCATACTTGACGATCTTGGCAAAGAGATCGCGGGCACGCACGGTGCGCCAGACCTTGCCATCACGTGGGTTGCGCAGATCAAAATCGCTATCATTCTGGCAGGCGACCATAAACTCATCGGTAATCGCCACCGAAATGTTAAAGTTGGAGACCTTGCCCTCTTCGGCTTTGCAGGTGATAAACTCTTCAATATCCGGATGATCGCAGCGCAACACGGCCATGTTGGCCCCGCGCCTAGAATTGTGGGTGACGAGACCATTGGCTAGGTAGGTGTGATTGTCGTCTACTTCCAAATCGAGTGTTAACGCTTCACCCTCTGCCACCACGTCTGTGACTTTCACAAACCAGAATCCCTCCGGTGAGCGGGCATGTTCAGCAAACTCAGGATAGGTGCGTTGAAGTGCATCATAACCGGAGCGTGTAAATTGGCGCTCGCCACGTAAGAAGCGAAGCAAAGCACGGCGTAGGCGCGGTTGTTCACTACGGAGTTTAACGCCCATACCTCTACCTCTTTGATCGACCTGTTCCAGTGTAATGGCATCTAGCACAGGTTGAAGCCAATAAGTGGGTGCCGGCAGTGGGTAGACACTTTCCCGTTGCTCATTACCTTCCCAACTATAGGCAGTAACGAAGCGCGAGCGTTGATCACACCCGATCCGTTCGCGCCACACCTGCAAACCCACCATTGATTGAATGCGAATGTTATATACTGTTGCTGTGCCGAGCTTGTGTACGCCGGGTGCTATCGAGCGAATAGCAACAGGCGCACCTAAACCGATCAGTAAGGTGGAAACTTCTTCTGCAAGTTGCGGTGAAGTAGTCATGAGACTTGGGTAGCCATGTGTCAAAGAGCCATCCGCTTCAAACAGACCGCGTAGATAGGCACCGACTATCTCTGCTGAAGACTGGCGAATCAGGCGTGGGACAGTTACCTGGCGGCTGCGTTGTTTGTTGAGACCATTGCTTTGTAAGAAGTCTTTAACTGCGCGATTGTCAATCACAAAAGTAACAGAACGATCATTCGGTTTCTGCTGTTTATGGACAGTGACGCCAAATAAGCGTTCCAAGAGCATTGGCATCTCTACCATTAAATACGAGCTATGCGCAACACTTACGCCAATACGATGATCATTTGGTTGTGCCGCAACGAACCCATCACCAGCTAGGTATCCTAAGAAGAAAGCAAACTCTTCATCCAGTAGATTTGGCAGTGTAGGCCAATTTTGGTTGCCATGTTGGCGATGTGGCTGGCGTAAAGCTTGTAGCTTGCCAGTGTGCTGGCCCAAGCGTACAAGAAGCCAATCATCTCGCTGTAATGACTGGAGGGTACGCCATTCTGGTCCAGCGTCAGTCATTACCTTCACACGGTGGTCGGCTGTTCCAGCCAAACTTACCCCTACGTCGGTATGAACGCGCAAAATCGGTGCTATACCATTATTGTATCCTTGTTGCGATGTATGCCATCCATCATCTGTCGCCATCTGATAGGTATGGGATTGCCATCCCGGCTTTTCCACATCTACAATCTCATCCAGCCGTAACAATCCTTTATCGGTAAAGACAAGTGTATCCGGCAGAAGACAGCCACCCTGCGCGATCTCGCCAAACGCCTGATCGTAAACGCGTAAAAAGCCGACAGGACCGGTGGCGCGGCCAGAGGAGGTGTGTACAACATCTTCCTTGGGGCGCAGGCGGCTGAATGAGAAGCCATTGCCGCCGCCCGTCTGTTGGATCAAGGCAGCCACGCGCAGGGTGCTAAAAATGCCGTCACTAGATTTGCCCATGTCATCTTCGATGGGCAACACGAAACAGGCCGCCAATTGGCCCAAGGGCGTGCCCGCGCC
>DAOTTR010000374.1:0-5535 GCA_034437715.1 Caldilineaceae bacterium | reverse complement strand
CATCCTCGACCGTGATCATAATGCTGCTATCAATATTCTCGCTCTGGGATTACAGAGCGTCAACGCTGGCTTGCCAGATGAAGTTGTAGAAGCCCAAGAGCTTTAGCCTTGGGAGTAGTCACGTAGGTTCATCTAGGGATGAGCAGATGAGCAGATGAGGGAAAGTGCGGTATCCCCTTTTCGCCTATTTGACAGGTCGCTAACTCCTACATACAATAGGCGTGACTGAACAGTGTTCAGGTTTGTTGCTCCACCCTTCTTTTTACGTTTATTAGCCGTTAATCACCCTGCCCGGCATACACCGGACAACAGGAGAGAAAAATGACACGCCCAAAATCCACTGTTTCTGAGGCCTTTGCGCCAGAAACGGTCGTCACCCATGAAGTGACAACCGACCAAAGCTCGACTGCTTCGCGCAAGTATCACATCTGGACGATTGGTTGCCAGATGAACATCGCCGACAGCAACCATGTGGCCGCCGAATTGGAAAAGATTGGTTATGGCCCCACCGATAGGCTAGACGACGCCGATGTGGTTGTGCTCAATACCTGTGTCGTGCGCCAGGCTGCCGAGGACAAAGCAATTGGCAAGTTAGGCAATTTGAAGCCCTGGAAGCGCCAGAAAGCGGATCGGGCGATTGCGCTTATGGGTTGCATGGTCGGCGTAAAACCCAGCCCGCAACTGTTGGCCGCGTATCCCTATGTCGATGTGTTTATGCCACCCAGCGAGGCGGCACCCCTGGTGAACTATCTGCGCCAAAACGAGATTGAAGCCGAAATGGCTTCGCTTGAACGTGAACAATTGATCCGGCGCTATCAGTTGCAAGATCAGGCGCAGCCGATTGGCACAGTGCAGTCGATTAAGCATCTGGCCCTCAGTGGTGAAGCGCCGGTCTCTGCCCATGTGCCGATTGTGCATGGGTGTAGCCACGCCTGTACTTTTTGTATTATTCCCTTTCGGCGGGGTGTTGAGCGCAGTCGGGCTGTAGACGAAATTGTCAATGAAATTCGTGGGCTGGTGGCGCAAGGTGTGCGCGAAGTCACTTTGTTGGGCCAAATTGTTGATCGCTACGGCTATGACTGGCGGGAAAACGGCTTGGGCAACAGCAATACGGTCAGTGCCTTCAACGGTTTCGCCGAAGGCAACGTGCCCGATCTGGCGGATTTGTTACAGGAAGTCCACAAGATTGAAGGGCTCTGGCGCATTCGTTTCCTGACCAGCCACCCCAACTACATGACCGACCGTTTGTTGGCGACTGTGCGCGATCTGCCCAAGGTTTGCGAGCATATTGAAGTGCCGATTCAGGCCGGTGACGATGAAATCTTGGAACGCATGAAGCGGGGCTATACCAATGCCGACTATCGCGCACTCGTCCAACGCATCCGCACGATTCTGCCGAACGCCGCGATCCACACCGATATTATTGTGGGCTTTTGTGGTGAAACCGCGGAACAATTTGAGCGAACGCTGACCGTCTTGCGCGATCTAGCATTGGACAAGGTGCATCTGGCGCGCTACAGCCCCCGCCCCGGCACGGTGAGCGAACGCCGCTGGCTGGATGATGTGGCGGACGCAGAGAAGGTGCGACGGCATGAAGCGGTTGAGGCCTTGCAAGAGGGCATTTGTGCTGCGATCAATCAGCGCTCGCTCGGCGAAATTGTGGAAGTGCTGGTCGAGGATCAACACAAGGGTAAGTGGCGCGGCCGGACGCGGCAGAACAAATTGGTCTTTATCGATAGCGAGTTGCCGCTGCGTGGCCGTTTGGTCCATGCCCAGATCACCTGGACAGGGCCGTGGAGCATGCAAGGCCGTTTTGTGCGCGATGTATCACCGTTCTCCGAAACTTAGACAAATATGGACATGCCTATTTGCGGTTCGGTTCCTATTTCAACGACCACAGCCCGCCCGTCAACTGTCTGGGTCTTACACGGTCTCCATAGGCGTAAATTCCCGCTGAACTAGCGGTATTTTGAAGAGACGCAAGATGTTGCGTCTCTATCTTTTACTTACAATGTGACAAATTAAATGTCTACGGATGTCCATGAACGACCACAAAATATTTATTCGGTCGGCGACTGAGCCTGTCGAAGTCGTCGAGCTTGGGCGGATTGTCACGTACCAAACACGACCTACATTGTGCTATCAAAACGTTGATTACAGTATATTAGCTTATATTCCTCCGATAACCTCATGTTCTCAATCTAATTTGGACTATTCTCGGTAGATTGTCGTGCTACCTAGCTATGACGTATAACCTATTGCGGAATTCTCATAGGAATAAAGACTTAGCATAATTAGGTTAGCCCGAAAGTCGTGGTTCAGAATAGCTGACTTCTTGCATTTGTTTGATGCCCTCTCGCAATGAATGATGATACACTGGTATATTGATTGATAGTAAGCAAATCATCAAAATTGACAGCATTTAGTCAGGAAGCTGAATGATTCCTTTGGTATATTCAAGCTTCCGTGCCTATTTAGATTGATTTACGTCATCGTATTACACTGCTGTGCGTGTAATCGCAGAGATGTAGAAACGTCGAGCTGTATGAGAGGAGAATGTTGACGTGTCTGTTACTACTCTGGTGGATGGTGTGCTAAAGCAGGAACGCAACACAGCGCAATGGGTGCCAATTTATACGACTGCTATTTCGGCGGTAGGTGCCGTAGTCGCGCTTATTGCTGTCACTCAATATGCTGGTAGCTGGCTCGGCCTCATCCTTTTTGTAAGTGCTGCTGTGATTGTCGAATTAGTGGGTGTAGAATTATTTGCCAAGAGCCGTAGCGCTATGTCGATGGGTTTTGTGATTGCCCTGGCAGCAATGGCGGCTTTAGGGCCTTGGGCTGGTGGGCTGACAAGTTTAGCCGCCGGGGCAGCCACTATGGTGACGACAAGTTTCTTGTCGCATTACCAAAAGCAAGACCGCCCGCGCGCCTCGCTATTGCGTCGCTCGGCGTTTAATATGAGTATACGGCTTTTGTCGGCAACCAGTGCTGGCCTGATCTATGTATGGGCCGGTGGCATACCCGGCACCCCAGTCGCGATTCATACATTTCTCCCCCTATTCCTGGCTGTCGTAACTGATACGGTTGTTGGACTTGGACTGTTGATCATCGTAATCGGTTTACAGACAGGCCGTCACCCGTTCCAGATTTGGCGGCAAGACTGGCAGTGGACAACGCCGATTGCAATTGTCAGCGGTGTGGTGGGCGGTGGCGCGCTTTCTTTTGCCTATGAGGTTGCCGGCGGCACTGGCATGGCAATTTTTATGTTGCCGGTGGCGGCCACTGGCTATGCGTTTCGGCTCTACATCAGCCATACACGCACCTATGTGGATCAATTGGAAGCCGCCAATCAAAAACTCGAAGCAACCAACCTAGATTTGCTACACACTTTGAGCTCGGTGATTGATGCCTATGATATCTATACTTTTGGTCATTCAACCCAAGTCGCACGCTATGCCGGTGCAATTGCCCAAGAGATGAATCTCCCGCCCAAGGAACAAGCGATGATTGTGCGGGGCGCGTTGATTCATGATATTGGCAAAGTGGGGGTGACCGACGCCATTGTTGGCAAGCCGGATCGTCTCACAGATGAAGAATTTGAGGTGATGAAGTTGCATACGGTGATTGGGGCCGAAATTGTCGCGCAAATGCCCCAATTGCAGGAATTAATCCCCATGGTGCGCAGCCATCATGAACGGTGGGATGGACGTGGTTATCCCGATGGACTGAAGGGCGAAGAGAATTCGCTCCCCGCACGCGTTTTGGCCGTGGCCGACAGTGTCGAGGCCATGCTTTCTGATCGACCCTACCGCGCAACCCGTTCCTTACTGGATGTCGTACAAGAGGTGAAACGTTGTTCGGGGCAACAGTTTGATCCGGTGATCGTTTCTGCATTTCTACGTGTAGTTGAAGCACAGGACACAGATTTTTTTATCAATTCGGCAGCAAAGGTGGTGCAAGAGTTGGATTGTCGTGGCCTTGCGGAAAATCAAGATAGCCACAACCATGCCAAAAAAAGTGTGGCATTGCGTGCATTGAAAACACCCTTGGTGTCTTTGTCTGGTAGATGATTTCGGGGGTAATACAGCGTTTTTAATTGTTCGCAAGTTGTTCTTGAATATAACGAATGGCATACGCAACCAATTCATCGGTGGCGGTTGCCGGATCGTCAATCAACACTATATTTGGCATCACACCTTTGCCTTGAATCCATTGTCCAGAGGGTGAAAGCCATTTGGCAATACTGAGCCGCAAAAGATTTTGTTCATCCAAGGCAACTGTGTCCTGAATCATACCTTTGCCTTTGGTGGTTGTCCCCACGAGCACTCCACGTTGATGCTCACCGATGGCAATCGCAGCCATTTCACTAGATGAATAGGTTTTTTCGTTGATTAGGATAACTAGCGGCAAATCTGGTATAAGTGGCGTGTCGCCTGTTGTAAAGGCTTGGTTTGTGCCATCTTTAAACGCTGCACGATAAATAACCTTTTTAGCCATAAAATAGTTGAGAATCTCTTCGGTTGCTTGCATAGAGCCCCCACCACTATCGCGTAAATCCCAGATCAACCCCTCCATGTTCTGCGCTAAGAGTTCTTGCAAGCCAGCCTTCATCTTGTCGGCGGCATTGGCGGGAATGGCCTCCAATTTGATATAGCCAATGGTATCAATCATCTGGGTAGAAACAATATTCCACGGCTCGCGTACCACCGCTACTTCAATTGTTTTGTCGCCCCGTTGCACGGTGATATGGGCGGCTGTGTTGGCTGGACCACGCAACAGGATGCTCGCTTCATCACCAGAGGTGTTTTCGTCAAAGACGATGCCATCGACCCCTTTGATAATATCGCCCACTTGTAGGCCCGCGCGATGGGCTGGTCTGCCTTCGGGTACCTTAACCAGCACCAACTGGCCATCGACAATATCAAACCAAAGCCCAGGTACCCCCGTTTCACCCGTAAAATCAGCTTGGAATCTTTCACTCACACTAGGGGGAAAAAAGGCGCTGTAAGGGTCATGGGTAAGTTGTAGCATCCCCCGAATAGCTGCCTGTGTTACTGCTAGCGGTGAAAGTGCCTTGCTCGATGCTGTGGTAGAGACTGTGGTAGAGACTGTGGTAGAGACTGTGGTAGACGCATTAAAAGGGTAATGCAATGTCGTAATCGCTTGCTGTGCACTTAGCAGCAAGCGCTCTTCTGCTGTCAGATTTGTCACGGCATTCCCAGGCAGATAACCCCTTACAAGCCAGCCAATCAGAAACCAGACGATGCTTACAAAAAGAAGGGTGATCAATTGCGTGTAGCGCGGCTTTGTCATAATCATCAATCGTCTATGGACATAGTAGATATGGTGTAGTAGATACGTGTAATGATTTACAGTACATAGGACCTTATTCCGATTTAATTTTGTGCATGCGTAGGTGCGGTTTGTAACCGCACAATCCGGGTCCAACCAGCTTTGTGCGGTTACAAACCGCACCTACAAGAATCACCACACCCTGTTTTGTCGCTCAAAGAACAAATCGGAATAATCTCT
>DAOTTR010000373.1:0-42615 GCA_034437715.1 Caldilineaceae bacterium | reverse complement strand
GCCGAATTGCCCGTCGAAACGCATCAAGATGCCGCGGGCAATCTATGGGCAACGTTGGCAGGCACAACCGAGAAAGCGCTGATTATCGGCGGGCATCTCGACTCGGTGCCCAATGGCGGCTGGCTCGATGGCTGTCTGAATGTGCTGGCAGGGTTGGAAGTGCTGCGCCGTATCGCGGCGCAAGGCGAGCCACCTGTCACCGTGCGTCTGGTGGATTGGGCCGATGAAGAAGGCGCGCGCTTTGGGCACAGCCTGTTTGGTTCCAGCGCCGTGGCCGGTATGCTCGACACCGCCAGCGCCGCCGAGTTACGTGATCGCGATGGCATCCGGTTGCAAGATGCGCTGCGCGCCTATGACGTTGATCTGCACAATGCCCCAGCCGCGGCCAAAGAATTACACAACGCCGCCGCCTATCTCGAACTGCACATCGAGCAAGGCCCCGTCTTGGAAGGCTTGGGGTTGCCCCTGGGCGCGGTGATTGGCTGTGTTGGCGTGGAACGGCACAGCATCAAATTTACGGGTCAAGCCGCGCATGCGGGTTCCACGCCCATGCACCAACGGCGCGACGCCTTGGGCGCGGCGGCCAAATTGGCCCTGGCAATTCGTGAGATCGCCAAACGGCATGGCGGCGTCTGCACCTGTGGCCGGATCACGCTCCAGCCCAACATTCCCACAGCCGTGGTGGGCGAATGTGAGATCACCTTGGATCAGCGCCATCTACACGCTGCCACACTCGCCACCATGCTCGCCGAGGCCCAAGCCGCCAGCGCACAATTTGCCCAGGAAGAGCATGTGACCGTGGCGTGGAGCCGGATCTGGGGCATTGAACCCATTCCCTTTCACCCCGATCTGATCGATCTCTGTGCCGCGGCGATTCACGAAACTTGTGGTCAAACACACCGCTTGCCCAGTGGACCATTACATGATGCCGCGGCAGTGTCACGCGCCGGGGTGCCCACGGTGATGCTCTTTGTGCAAAGCCTGCGCGGTCTTTCCCATGCCAAGGAAGAGGACACCCAACTTGATCACATCGCCCAAAGCGTGATTGCCCTGGACAAACTCGCCGACAAAACCATGCAGTGGATCGCAACGCGCGGCTAATCGACAAGACAAGGAGACACGGAGATACGAGACACGAGACTTCTAATACAGAGCGGCCTAAGTAAGACAGTAGTTCAGTGAGACAGTGAGACAGTGACTGTCTACTGTCCTACTCTCTCACTGTCTCACTGGACTACCATTGGTCTATTTACGCCGCCGTGTACTAGTCTCCTTGTCTCTTTGAGCGCGCTTTCCAGTTTGCGTAAATCTGCTATAATAAGCAGCACTGTCATTGATAGCCGCGCAAGCAATTTAATACAAAGAGAAGGGTACCTATGAAAGTTACCGGCGTTCGCACCAAATCCTACGAAATCGAGTTGACGCGTCCATTGGGCGACGCGAATGATCCAAGCGGCTGCACCCATCTGGCCATGATGGCGGTCTTTCTCGACACCGATGAAGGACTCACCGGCATTGCCCTGAGCGGGCCGGGTATGGAAAAAACGATCAAGGGTATGGTCGATGGGTTAATTGTCGGGCGCGATCCGCGTGGGGTGCGCGGGCTGTGGAAGCGCATGATCGATCAGGTTTTCAAAGGCAACAACCGCGGTGCAGCCACCGGCGCGATTTCGACCATCGACATTGCGCTGTGGGATCTCAAAGCCAAGGCCAACAACGAACCGCTGTGGAAGACGCTTGGGGCCTCCACGCGCTATGTGAAAGGCTATGCCAGCGACATTGGTCTAAATCTGAGTGATGAGGACCTGCGCGCCTATTATACGCGTCAGGCCAAGTTGGGCATCAACGCCGGCAAGGTGAAGGTCGGGCTGAACCGCGAAGACGACCTGCGACGTGTGGGCATTATGCACGATGCGTTGGCGCTCAGCGGCAAAACACCCGCGCTCATGATCGATTCCAACGAGTATTGGTCACCCAAACAAGCCATTCGCCACATCCAGGCCATCGAAGCGCAGTATGATCTGACTTGGGTCGAAGAGCCAGCGCGCCGCTGGGACTATCGCGGGCTGCGCAAAGTTTCCGAGAGTGTACGCTCCGCCGTGGCGACGGGAGAAAATCTCAACGACATCAGCGAGTTTATGGCGCTGATCGCTAACGAAGCCGCCGATGTGATCCAGGTGGGCAGTGGTACATCGGGCATTACGGGCGCGCTGATGGTGGCGGACATGGCCTATGGCTTTGAAATTCCCGTTTCGCTCATGAATTGCCCCGCCAACTATATGGCGCACCTGGCCGCGGCCCTGCCCAACCACAACATGATGGAAGTGCTCGACGCCGGTGGCGACCAAGGCATGATCCACAGCCACACGGTGCAGGATGGCTATGTGGTGCTGAGCGATGAGCCGGGGCTGGGCATTACCTTTGACGAAGCCAAACTGGCCGCATGGGCAATTGAAAAACCCTCGTCCCGCGTCACCATGCCCTTTGCCCGCCGCCGCGGTGCTGGGTTATACGAAGTACCCATCGGCGAACCCGAACATTTACCCGAAGAATGAACGGTTGTAGGTCACGTTACAAACGTGACAGGCTCGTTCAAGGCAGAACGTGGGTTACAAACCGCACCTACGCTAAACCATCAATAGACGCATAAGAGAAATGATGATGACAGAGCAAGAGCTACTATCCCCTAATCCATTGCCCCAAGCTTCACAGCCACACTTTCGTGTGCAAATTCGCTATTGCACCCAATGTCGCTGGCTGTTGCGCGCGGCCTGGATGGCCCAGGAATTACTAACGACCTTCGAAAATGAGTTGCGCGAAGTGGCGCTGGCCCCCGGCACCGGCGGCATCTTCGAGGTGCGTATCGAAGAGGAACTGGTCTGGTCGCGCCACGATCAGGGGCGATTTCCTGATATCAAAGAACTCAAGCAACTGGTGCGTGACCATGTGGCACCGGATCGCAACCTGGGCCACACCGACCGCACCAAAGCATAGATCGATTATCAATAGTTTGCCACCCTATCACCAAAGGTAGAACCATGTTTTCTCTCCAAAATCACCAATTGACCGTTGAAATTCTCGATCCAGTCGCCGATCGCGAGCGCTTTGGCGTGCGCTACTGCACCGGCGGCTACATCTTCCAGATCCACGACGCACAGCATGGGCCGTTGCTGTCGGGGCCAACCTATCCCGATTCGTTTAACTGGTTTGACGGCCAGGGCATCCCCGACGCGTTCAACCTGTCACCGCTCAAGACCAGCGAAAGCGAACCGATTGCCATGCTGTTGGGTATTGGGCTGTGCGATCTAAGCAACAACACGATCCAGCAATTGTGCCAGTGGCAAGTGAGCCAAAGCGCTGATGCCGTACATTTCGTCACCCAACACACCTTTAACGACTGGCAAGTTGAGATCGAACGCACCGTTAGTCTGCTGGGGCGCACCGTGCGCTCGGATACGACAGTCCGCAGTCGCGGGCGGCGACCGGTGCCCGTACGCTGGTTTCCCCACCCCTTTTTCCCCCAATTGCCCGAAGGCAACGATGAACTGATCAAGTTGAACATTCCGGTGGGCTTTTCTGCAAGCCCAGCCTATATGGAAGCGGCCAATGGCTTTCTTTGTCGCCAGGGTTGGCCGTGGCAAAGCGGCTATTTCCAGGCGCTCGATCACAGTGGTACCAACAATTTGGTCATTATTCAGCGCCACCCGGTGTTGAACCAGATCACAGCTACGTGCAGCTATGCACCAGACTTCTTTCCAATCTGGGGCAATCAACGTACCTTTTCGTGGGAACCCTATCTGGAGCGCACAGTAGGCGCGGGCCAACACCTAAGCTGGCGAATTGATTACGACTTTTGATCTTGAACCACCAAGCGAAAAATTAAAGAAAGATTGGAACGAATGCTAGGCAAAGTAACCAACGTTGAACGGATTTTATTAGTCGTACCCTTTGTCGATCGCGTGCGCCGCGAGATGGAGCGCGCCAACATCCACCGCTGGTCCGAGATCGAGCTGATCCGCGTGACCACCGATGCCGGGGTAATCGGCTATGGCGAGACGCTGCAAAATTACACCTGGGGACGCGTCAACCTTGCCGAACGTGTGATTGGTCGCTCACCCTTTGAGACCATGTGGGATGACACACTGGGCGCGGGGTTGCAGATGGCGCTCTTTGACGCCGCTGGCAAGCTGGCCGGCGTGCCGATCTATCGCCTGCTGGGAGCCAAGTGCCGCGATTGGTGCCCAATCTCCTTCTGGGATCACGACATGGGGCCCGCGGCCTATGCGGTCGAGGCAAAAAAGGCCGTTGAACTAGGCTATACGTCGATGAAGATCAAGACGCGTCCCTGGTTTGATGTCTACGAAACGATCCAGCGCGTGAGCGCGGTGACGCCCGACTATTTCTCCATCGACTGTGACTGGAATGATTTTCTGATCAACGTTTCCCATGCCGTGCCCGTTTTGCGTCAGTTGGAGGAAGCCTTTCCCAAGGTGAAGCTTTACGAAGGGCCGATCCGCGCCGATGATCTGCCGGGCAACCGCCTGTTGCGCAGCCAGATCCGCACACCCACGGCGCATCACTTTGGCTCGATCCCGGCGCGCAGTGCGGTGATTGAAGGCTATTGCGATGGCTTTGTAATCGGTGGCGGCGTGGGGCGTGTCATGGCTGATAGCGCGGTGAGCGGCATGGCCAATATGCCCTTCTTTCTGCAAATGGTGGGGACAGGCTTGACGACCGCCTTGCTGCTGCACCTGGGCGCAGTCTTGACCCACGCGCAATGGCCGGCGATCACCTGTCATGAACTGTATAGCCATTCGCTGCTGGCCGAGCCGATTGCAGTGTTGGGTGGCTATGCCAAAGTGCCCGAAGCACCGGGGTTGGGCTTGGCGATTGACGAAGCCGCGATTGAGCAATATCGCGTAGAGGAAGCAGACCTAACCTTGCCACGCCGCTTGATCCGCACCAGCCGCGCCAGTGGCTTGCAAACGTACTTTGCCACGACGCCACAAATGTGGACCTTCTTCGGCGCGGGCAATCAGCCGGTCTATGAACGGGGCGTCCACACCGAACTGCTCGATGACGATGGCAGCCCAGACTTTGCCGATCTGCACCAACGCGCCAGCGAAGCGCCGGTGGTGACGATGGCGCGGATTTGATCGAGCGCAAACATCCGATTCGGTATGTCCGCCCCGTCCATTCATGGCGGGGCGGACATATCCCCTACGCCGCCACCGCCGTTGCCTGTTCGTAGACCCCAAACTGTTCGCCCTCTTGTTCATCGGGATCAACAAATTTTAGATACATGCCCTGATCCGGGCGGAAGCCGGGCAGCGCGCGGCGATCAATGTTGACATCGCTGGCCCGGTCGCTCCAGAGCACTTGCCCCTGTTGCAACAGGATATAATTGTCGGCATATTTGTCCACAAATTTGCGCTGTTCTGCACGATAGATCAACCCTTGTTCGGCGGTGGTGCGGCGCACACGCGCCAGGTGATCGAGTGGCTCGTTCAGGTTGGCGTAAAATTCGCCCATGGGCGCTTGCACTTCGGACTGAAAGTCGATAGCCCGCAGATCGACCGTGCCAAAACCACCCTCGGCAGCCACCAGCAGGTGATTGCGGTCGCGGTGAAAGGGGGGCGTGAGCCAGTCACTCTGCGGGTCATGGCCCATGAGGCTTGTGGCGCAGGCATCGGTAGCAATGATCTGGTCACCGACGATCAGCGTATTGGCAATGCGCGTCGGGCCATGTTCGGGGATGCCATAGTTCCATTCCTGGCCGGCCTGGCCGATCAAGCCATCGATCACATTGAGCACAGGGTTGAAAATCTTGGCGAGATCGGCCAGCAGATAGGGCATACGCACTAGGTGATGAAAATAGGTGCGTGTGTGGCTGTGGGGTTCACCTGGCATCAGCCCGAAGAGATTTTTGGCACAGAGGGTAACGCCCATAAAGGCATGATTTTTGAGCTTGGCCACCGAGATAAATTCATCGACATCGACGGCGGCTTCAGGTAAGACATACTCATTGAACATGAGGCCGCCACCCGGGACAGCGACGGTTTTGTAGGGTGGCTGGGTGCCATCGGCAAAAGTGACATTATAATCGCGGAAAATCTCGGCAAAGGTTAATGTCTCTTGGATAGTGGCGCGGCCATACATGACATAGGCGCTGACGTCACTACAGATCAGTTCGGCATCGGTTCGTTCGCGCAGCAAGCGCAGAAAGGCACGCGCCACTTTTTCGCTCACCAATTCTTGTAATTGGCCTTCGTAATAGATGCGGTTTTGCGGTTGCTTGTCCTGGTTAAACTTGAGGCCAATGCGCTTGGCCTTGCGGATCCGTTGCCAGGCTTCGGTCAGGGGGGCCGTGGCGCGCACCAACGCTTGATAGACTTCTTCTTCGCTGGCGCGATAGTCGCAGCGCACGGCACGTACTTTGGGAATCGAATTGCTCTGCATAAATCCGTTTCACTTTCTATACTTTTGTGCTCTATAAAAAAGTCACCAGTTGCCGCGCAATGGGTAACCGGTGATCAGCTTGCCCTATGTAATTATCCAATCATATCCAACTGTTTGACGCTAGTAGATCCCGGCGTAAATAAGGTACCCTATTTTTACCATGATGTACGCGAGTAACGTGCCTGATTAACTGCCGTGGTATCTACGCCCAACTGTACTAGTGGCGTGTCAAGCATGATTTGGTATGTAGTAAAGACTTCAGTCTTTTTCCGCGATCTGGAAAGACTAAAGTCTTTACTACAATTTTATTCCGCATTTCAGCCTTGACAGTGCCCTAGTACAGAGCGACGTAAATAGACCAATGGTAGGACAGTGAGACAGTAGGACAGTAGGACAGTGAGTCAGTGGCTGTCCTACTGTCTCACTGAGGCCGCTCTGTACTAGCGATTTCTACTCGGATGCTGGGGACTGCGCCACTGGGCTTTGCTGGCGGGTGTCTCCAGGTGTAAATGATCAAGCCCATGCCGGGCAAACTCGGCAGCGTATTGTTCCTCGAATTGGCCCAGCCGGCGAATGCGCTCTTCCATAGAAAGTTTTTGCACCTTTTCGCGCCCCCCCAACTGAGCCACCAAATCGCGTTCTGCCAAGCGCCGGGTCAACTCATCCCAGAAGGTTTCATCATCATATTCGTTAATGAATTCATGAATGGTCGTATCGGCTTCGAAATCACGCGTCGGGAAATATTGATCGAACTCCTCTGCGTACTCAATCAAATGGCTCAACCCCATCTCTTGGGCCCGCGCATAGAGCTTCTGGACCAATTGGTGATAAGCTTCCACACGCGGGTCATCCCCGACTTTGCGTGCAGTCAGCATCCAGTCGGCCAGATAGAGAATATCGACAAGTTGGCGATATTCATCCGTTGAGAGTTTGATCTGCATAAGGCGGGTCTCCGTTAATAAATGAACAAGTTACGGTATGATTGTACTGGAATGCACGCAGAATGAAAAGTAAGAGATCGATGGTAATAACAACAAACCCTGAAATCCTTGGCTTGGCATGTACGCGGCGAATCGGCATCGAGGCATAGATGCAACGCTATGTATACTCCGCAGCAGCACATCAGTATAGATGACGGAAGGCTGGCCGGAATTGTTACGCTATGTGCGCGCTAGGGCCGCGCTGCGCAAATTATCTTTGCCAGTGTGGCGGCCATGCTGTTGATCGAAGGAGTAGGTTACTCCTTCAAGATCTGGTTGCCAAGTATATTTCTTCCTATCGTTAGGGGCAGGTTGCCGAAGCCGATAAGCTGGTGATCTGAAACTAGGAAAATCAGCGTGCCCAATGAAGATTCAGCATTTAATGTGTAACGATGCCGGCAGCGGTATTCACTCCTGGGAATGCGCCTAGTACAGTTGGGCGTAGATACCACGGCAGTTAATCAGGCACGTTACTCGTGTACAGCATGGTAAAAATAGGGTACCTTATTTACGCCGGGATCTACTAGGGGCTACCATCCTGGCGGCAAGCGCATGATTGCCGCCAGGATGGTAGCGTTCCCGGCTGGGGTGGAGGATGATCTTTCATCGCAGCATGGTTCAGAACATATTTAATTTTAGACTTGACAGTCTAGACCCGATGGTCTATAATGTGGTCTATAATTCTAAATAGCAATGTGACGGACTGATTTGCGACAAAGAAAGCGAGCGTGTGTGCGGTTTACGCGGGAATTTGAGCATAGCCAGGAATTATTTGATGCCGCCATCGCAGAATTTGTCGCCAAGGGCTACGCGGTGGCTTCGATCAATACGATTCTAGAAATGGCGGGCATGAGCAAAGGGCAGTTTTACTACCATTTCAAAAATAAGGAAGGTCTTTATTTTGCACTGATCGAGGTACTGATTGCCCAAAAGCGCGAATTTCTGGCCGGGGTGATGACACCGACTGATTTCCAACAGGATCTCTTTGGCATCTTTCAGACGCAGATTCGCTATGGGCTGGCCTTTGCGCGTGACTATCCGGCGATCCAGCGCTTTTCAGAAAGTTTTCTGCGCGAAAAGGAGAATGCGATCTATGCCAAAGCCATTGCCCAATTCAATTTTGAGGATGACACTGCGCTCAATGGGCTCATAGCGCGTGCCTATGCCAACGGCGAACTGCGCACCGAGCTGCCGCTGGCCTTTGTCCAAAAAATCATTGCGTATCTTTTTAGTCACGTTATCGAACTCGTTGACCTCAAGCGTGGGGAAGACGCAGAGGCGAATCTAACGCATCTCATGACGTTTATGAAATTCGGTCTAGCAAGGAGTGCTGATTCATGAAATCGTTTACGTTTCCGGTAGGCTATCACAAGCTACACAAAACCAAGATTATCGACTATCAATTAAATCGTTGGTATGCGCTGGGCTATGCCCGCCTAGCGGATATGCGCCAGGCGGCAACCGAGATCAAAACGTTGGCCGACTGGAAGGGGGTGATGGTGCGACTGGCCGAAGCGGCGTTGGCCGAAGGGCGGCTCATGAATGGTGCCTTTTACTATCGCGCCGCCGAATTTTTCACCCATCCCACCGATCCTGACAAACAAGCACTATACGCCAAGTTTATTGATCTCTTTTACAATGCGCTTTTTGTCGATGAACCCTTGACGCGCCATCAAATTCCCTATGGCGATCTCTATCTCCCGGCGCTGCAAGTGCCAGCCCAGGGGACAGTCCAGCGGGGTAATCTTGTGATTCATGGCGGCTTTGACTCGTTTATTGAGGAATTCTATGCGCTGGCCACTTACTTTGCCAGCTTGGGGTATAATGTCTATCTCTTTGACGGGCCCGGCCAAGGCGGTGCGCTCAAACTGCATGACTTGCCCATGGATTATGCCTGGGAAAAGCCCGCCAAGGCGGTGCTGGATTATTTTGGGTTGGAAGATGTGACTTGGTTGGGCATCTCTATGGGCGGCTGGCTTTGCTTGCGCGCCGCGGCCAACGAGCCACGTATCAAACGCGTGATCGCGTTGAGCATTGCCTATGATTATATGAAGATTCCGCCCAAGCCGGTGGAAGCCTTTGCCCGTTGGCTCTTTAACTATCCCAAACTGATGAATACGCTCTCAGCATGGAAGATGAAGCGGATGCCACAGGAGAAATGGGGGATCGATAATCTGATGTGCATGACTAAAACGAAAACGGTTCTGGATGCTGCGCTGGCCCTACTTGATTTCAATGCTGCCCACTTGCAATCGGAACGGGTCACCCAGGATGTTCTGATTCTGACCGGTGCGGCAGATCACTTTATTCCCCTGAAGATGCACCATCTCCAAGTGGCTGCGCTGACCCATGCCCGTTCGATCACCGAGCGCATCTTCACCAAGGCCGAACAGGCAGAAAACCACTGTCAAGTCGGCAATTTCGGTCTGGCACTGGAGGTTATGGCTGCCTGGATCGCGACGAAAGCGCCGGTCATCCAGACGAAGCCACAGACGGCAACTCGCAACGGCACTGACACGTCAATCCATGCTGTCGATCTGGCAGTGGTTGGGTAGAAGCCATTCAATTCCAGTCACGAATTACACGAATTACGCGCAGGCAGCTTGCGCGTAATTCGTGACTGTTTTGGCAACTGCGCGTTGCCAGTTATGATGGGCGCCTGATCAAGTCAGCGTATTCAATACCGCGCGCACTTTGGCGGCTAGGGTATTGGTCGAAAAGGGTTTGGGCAGGAATGCCACTTCGGCGGTTAGCAAGCCATGGCGCACGACAGTGTCATCGGTATAGCCAGAAGTA
Organism: Caldilineaceae bacterium; assembly: GCA_034437715.1. GTDB lineage: Bacteria > Chloroflexota > Anaerolineae > Caldilineales > Caldilineaceae > JAHBVH01. The sequence continues at coordinate 32,380 of DAOTTR010000373.1, read as the reverse complement.
AAGAGGACTTTGATGGTGGGGCGCATGACTAGGATCTGTTGGGCTAATTCGCGTCCGCTCATTTCTGGCATGACCACGTCAGTCATCAGCAGATCGATTGTCTCCAGATGCTGGGTGCATAGCGCCAACGCCGCGCGTCCATCGCGCGCTTCCAGAATCGTGTAGCCTTTGTCTTGCAGCGCAGCCTTTACCAGGGCGCAAACCATCTCTTCGTCCTCGACCAGCAGGATCGTTTCTGTGCCGTGGCTGGAGAGCGGCGGTGTGTAGGGTGCGATGGGCTGATTGGCAGAAACTTGGCTGGCCGGCAGATAGATTTTAAAGGTGGAGCCATAATCTGGTTCGCTATAGACAAAAATATCGCCGCCGCTTTGTTTGATAATGCCATACGCCGTGGCAAGGCCAAGCCCGGTGCCTTTGCCTTGCTCTTTGGTCGTAAAGAATGGCTCAAAGAGGTGCGTACGGATTTGATCCTGGATGCCGCAGCCGGTGTCGGTCACGGCCAGCATCACATAGGGGTCAGTTGTGGTTTCGGTGGGCGCGTTGGCATAGCGCTGGGGCAGTGTAATGGGATCAAGCATTACATTGCCCGTTTCAATGGTGAGCTTGCCACCGGTGGGCATGGCATCGCGCGCGTTGACCACCAGGTTCATAATCACTTGCTCGATCTGGCTGGCGTCGGCGATGACCGACCAGAGCGCGGGTTGCAGGACTGTGACCAGCGTAATGTCCTCGCCGATCAGCCTTTCCAACATGCCCTGTAGATTGACGACAAGGCCGTTTATATCTAAAATGCTGGGTGTGAGCAATTGCTTGCGGCTAAAGGCAAGCAATTGCCCGGTGAGCGTGGCGGCGCGTTTGCCCGCTTTGCGGATCTGTTCGAGTTTATTGCGCAACGGGTCCGTGTTCGACATTTGGGCTTGCATCAGGTCGCAGTAGCCTTGGATCACAGTCAACAAATTATTAAAGTCATGGGCTATGCCACCGGCCAATCGACCGATTGTCTCCATTTTCTGTGCCTGACGCAACTGCTCTTCTAGTTTGGCCTGTAACTCCTCGGCGCGTTTGCGTTCGGTAATATCTTGGACCGTGCCTAGCACGCGCATGGGTTTGCCACTCGCATCGCAGATCGCCCTACCCAACTGTAATACCCAACGTACCTGCCCATCTGGACGAACGATTCGGTACTCTAGGATATAGCCTGTTTGGGTCAGGATCTCGTGATCAAACGTGTTGCTCACGTTGACGAGATCGTCTGGATGGAGAAAATTGACAAAGGCCGCCGCGGGCGCGCTGGTGTACTCGATGCCCAAGATCGTACAACACTCTGACGACCAGGAAAATTCATCTCTTTGCGCTGTCCACTCCCACACACCGATCTGTGCGGCCTCTAGGGCCAGGGTCAGCCGTTCCTCGGCCTGTTTGCGGTCGGTGATATCAAAAATCGTCACAAGGATATGCGTTTCCCCGGCCAATTCGACAGTTTCAGCCGAGAGCAGAAGATTGATGATCGCTCCGGATTTTGTTTGGGCCGTCGCTTCAAAGTTGCGCACCCAACCTTGCCTGCGCAATAGCTGTACAAACTTGGCGCGTTCGTCCGCTGCCGTGCATAGCGCCAACTCATTGAATTCACAGCCAACCACCTCTTCACGGGTATAGTCAAAGATACCGAGGAAGCTCGTATTCACATCGATCAAGCGGACGTCTGATTGGCGCAAAATACCCATTGCGGCTGGGCTGGCGCGAAACACTTTGGTAAAGCGTTCTTCCGATAGGCGCAAGGCATCTTCGGCGCGCTTTTGTTCCGTAATATCGCGACTGACGCCGACTGTGCCCAGGACGTTGCCCCTTGCATCTTTGAGCCAGGCAACCGCGGCCATGACATTGCGCCTGGTGCCATCCTTATGCTGCTGAATCGTTTCACCCTTCCACTGACCCTGTGTGTGAAGTTGTTTTAGTACGACATCCAACGGTTCATGGATATATTGGACTTGCAAAACATTGGTCAGCCGTTTGCCCAGCACTTCGTCGGCGCGCCAACCAAACAGTGCTTCGGCCCCCTGATTCCAACTGGTAATGTGAAAGTCAAGATCAGTCGCGATGATCGCATCGGTGACATTTTGTAGCAAATTGGCTTGATAGTGCAGCGCAGCAGAAGAAGAGGCATCATGCAAGGCGTGGTCAGAAGATTCAGCGGGACTGGTTTTTGTATGTTGTGCTTGTCGCCTGTGGTTCATCAAGTTTCCCGTAAGATTGGATGGCTTTTTACAAACAGGTTGCTGAATTATGGGATCAACACCACCACAATGCTTACACCTATCAATTTTGGTAGAAAAATTCGGATGCGCAAAATAGAAGGACAAATGCCGACAAGGATCACTATGCGCATAGTGTATCATGACAGAGATTGCTTACAAAATATTCATCTTGACTTTGAAAACTAGCTTGCGTTGCCCCAGCGTGGCGAGGTGACAAAGTTCACTTGGCCTTGGATTTCGCCGCTGTACGGGCCGGGCGCGCCGGTGTCTTTTTGACGGGAACTTCCTCTTGCTTGGGCGCTGTTATGGCCGTTTCGGTCAATGCCAAACGGCCATAACCGTCGGCACGCAGGTTAATTTGCGTATGGCGCAGGCCGAGCAGATCATACGCATAGATCTCGCGCACCAATACCGTGATCACGGCTAGCAGCGGAACCGCCAACAACAAGCCCAATGCGCCCAAGGCCAAGGTCGCTAGCAACTGAAAGACCATCACCCCGCCGGCTGGAATTTTGAGCTCGGCCTTGACAATCGATGGGGTGATCACATTACTTTCCAACAACTGGATCAATAGATAAACGGGTACATAGACGACCAGTTGGCCTGGATCGCTCGCCAGGGTAAAAATAACAATCGGGATCAGGGGCAAGAAAAACCCGATATTGGGAATAAAGGTGGCGATGCCCGCGAAGACGGCCACTACTACCGCATTGGGCATGCCCAGCAACATGCCCAAGATCAGCCAGACTAGGCCCGCCGTGATCATGATCGAGAGCGAAAGCGCCGTGATCATGATCGAGAGCGAAAGCGCCGCGATCCAGACGCGGACGGTGTGGTAGAGCTGGTTCCAGATCTCTACCACCCGTCTATGATAGTGTTTGGGCGTTAAAAAGAGGCTGGCCTTGACATAGCTCTGGGGATCGATCAAAAAGAAAATGGCAATAAAGAGCACAAAGACGATGTTGATCAGAATATTGGCAACGATGCTGACGCCGTCCAATACGCCTGAAGCAATCGTCATGCTGGCATTAATTAATTGATTTAAGATCTCCTGCGCCTGTTGGGGAATCATTTCTGTTCCCGCTTCGAGATCGGGCAGCGGGCTGAGCGCAGCGCTCAAAAATGTGCTGCGCGCGCGTAGCGTCTCATAAAGCGCGGGCAAGGCGCGGATGGCTGTCGGTACATTGCTCAATAGATCGCCCAAGCCTGTCACCACTTGGGGCAACACCAGTAACAGCAACAGCACCGTAGCGATCAACACACCAATGGTTGCAATGGCAATCGCCCATCCGCGGCGTAGCCCGCGCCGGTGGAGCCAGTTCGCAGGAATATTAATGCCCACAGCGATCACCGCCGCGGCAAAGCCCAGTAACAAGATTGAGCGTGACACCCACAGCCCAAGCGCCAGGATAACCAGGAGGAAGACTGTCAGAAAGCATTTGAGAAAATCACTAAATGGCATGAAAATCACACCTTGTGTTGTCGTGTTGTCGTGTACGTTCCCCAGGCTGCGCGCCGCATTGTTACTCATGTAATCATAGAAGCGTCGCTGGTTGAAGTAAGTGGTCACACAAATTATCGTATGCAGCGTTCCCGGTGGTGAATGCGATTGGCCTGAATCGTACGCCAACGTTAAATTTCATCACCTGCTGCGCTGCATTCATGCAGCGCCTGGGATAGCAAACGTGTTTAAACACCTTTCCCATCGCAGGTGTTGAATTCATTCAACACGAATTTAACGTTGTCGTAATCGGTACTATACAGCCAGAGTACTTCCAAGCAAATCGACACCTGCCCTCACAAAAAAGTCCCGATCTAGTCATGCTCTTGGCGCGTAACTAGATCGGGACTTTTTGAGCACAGAGGTTACCTGTGACAATATCTTGCTGATTTAACCTGCGTTATTCACTCCGCGATTGAGGGGCGTTTACGCCTGGCGCAGTCGTCTGATGCGTGCCGGATCTTCATCCCCTTTGATCTCTGCCGACAACATACACAGCGACCGGTCGGCCAGGGGCAAAGTTACCTTGACGCCGCCACTGCGGTGCGACTCGCGCAGGGCCATCGCCACTTCCAGCGCGGCCAAGCCATCCGCGCCCGAACAGCGGGGTGCTTGGCCGCTTTCGATGGCATTGACCAGATCTTGGACAATGGTGATGCCGGTGCCAGGGATGTTGAGCGGTTGCGGGAAAGGAATCTGCGCCGCCATGCCGCGGTTGCGCCGCCCACCAGGTACCATCTGCGTCCATTCCATGATTTCGCTGTCCGAGACCAAACGGATACGCCCCTTGCTGCCCAATACATCAAATTCCCAACTGGCAACGCCCGTCGGCAGCGCGCGCAGATAGGCGCGTGCGCCATGATCAAACGCCAGATAGCCGTTGCCCATCAGATCGTTATCGCTGGCCGCGGCTGCGTCCGACTCCATCTCACCAAAGACCCACGTTACCTCGCCCCCCGCCAAATAGCGCACCGCATCGATCAGATGACTGCCGTTGTGCGAGAGGTTACATTGGCCATAGGCGGTGATCTGAAGCAGATCGCCCAGTTCACCGGTGGCGACCAGGCGGCGCGCCTCGGTATAATAAGGATTCCAGCGGCGCGAACAGTTGATGGCCATCTGTACGCCATGTTCGCGACAGGCGGCCAGCATGGCGTCTGCATCGGCCAGGGTTAGTGCCAATGGCTTCTCGGCCCAGATCGCTTTGACACCAGCCTTAGCGAGATCCTGCACAATCTGCGCGCGCAAGCGGGCCGTCGTGCAGACGCTGACAATGTCGATCTGCTCATTAGCGAGCATCTCGCGGTAATCGGTATACAGGTGATCGGTGCCCAATCCCCAGCGCGCGCCAAAGATGGCGCGCTGTTCGTCATGCGGATCGGCACCCGCCACCAACGTGGTGAGGGGCGAAGCAACATAGCTTGGCGCGTGGGCATAGGGGGTGAAGATGGCACCGCCTTGGGTCATCTCATCATCAAAGGTACTGCCCATGCGGCCCAGGCCGATAACGGCTGCTCGATACATTGATTTTGCTCCTTCTGCGAAATAACAGATGCCATCCTGCTGGGATGGGTATGGGTTGTTTACAGCGTCACGCGCACATTGCCAAGCTCGTGTGATTTCAACATCGCCAACATAATCGCCAAGGTTTTGCGCGCCTCGCTCGCCGGCGCGATCAAGTCGCCACCGTGTTCGAGAACATGAATTAGTTCGGCCACCGCGCCCAGTTGAAAACTCTGCATATAGTTGCTGGTAGGAATATGGGCGCGCGTCCACGAGCCGTGTGTACCACCCTGGAGCACATCCAGCCCGCGATCCGAGACTTCGATGCGCCCCTTCTCGCAGAGCAATTCAAATTGTGAGCCAGAGAATTCTACCTTGAGGCTATTGTAAAAGGCGCGCACGCCGTTGCTAAAGTGGATATAGGCCGAGGCCGCCGGGTCGGTAGCGGGATCGTGACCGCCGTCACTTTTGTATTCGGTGAAATGGTCAAAGCCCGCTTCCAATTCGGCAAAGACCCACTGCGGTTCGGCTTCGGCAAAGAAGCAGATCATGTCGATCATGTGGGTGCCATTGCGAAAGAGCATGGCGCGCTTGCTGTACAGATTGCTGGTAATGCCGCGCAACGCTCCCAGTTCACCACTGCGGATCAAGTCGCGCGCCGCCAGGAAGGGTGGTGACCAGCGCCGCGTATGATCGATCGAGAGCAGCACTTGGTTGGCTTCCGCCGCGGCGATCATGCGATCCGTATCGGCCAAGGTGGTGGCAATCGGCTTTTCACAGAAGATCGCCTTGGCCCCGCTATTGGCCGCATTGACGGTAATATCGGCGTGGAAATGATCGGGGGTGACAACGCTGACCAGATCGGGTTTTTCTTGAGCCAACATCGCTTTGTAATCCGTATAGCCGCGCACCGCTGGCCAGACATCCTGCCAGTCGCGCCGGAAATTATCGATCGCATCTTGACGCACATCGCAGACCGCCACAACTTCGGTTTGGGGATGGCGATAATAGGCGGCCGCGTGTGAGCCAGGCATAGCGCCATAGACTGGCAAATTGGTCGGTTCGGTTGGCCGGCGCGCGCCAATGCCTGTCAAGCCGATAATGACAGCTTTGTAGGTTTTCATGGGTTTTGTCCTTGGTCTTAGTCATTTGTCATTCACAATTGACCGTTAGCCATTGATGATTGATGATAGGCGTTACACAGTTGGCAGCGTTGCCATCTCTGGTGGCAGGCCAGCAGGATGCCGGCGTTCCCAGGCAACTGCGTAACGCCTATGATGATTAATGGTTGATGATTCGTCAGGGCGCTTCAATCTCAATGCGGCGTCCGGTGCGGCTCGATTCGTAGGCAGCATCCACAACCCGCGCCACTTGCAGCGCATCATAGCCAGTGGTCTTGGGCGCGCTTTGGCCCTGGGCGGCCAAGACAAATTGGCGCAAAAATTGTTCGCCCGCGACACCGCCATAGGCTGGCGAGGTGGCCAGGGTGTAATCAAAGGTGCGTTGGGGCGCGCCAGCCCACGCCGGAAGCGTGCTTTCAACGTAGAGATTGGTCGGTGAGCCGACGGTGGTCCAGTACATCCGGCCGGCGCGGCCATTGATGCCCACATAGTTATCATAGCCGCTTTTATTATGGTAGCCACCGCCGCTAAGCGCCAGCGTATAGCCAGCCTGTAACGAGCCCAGCGCACCCGAACGAAAGCGCAAGGAGAGCGTCGCCACATCTTCAACCGTAATATCTTCGCCGCTGAGCGTCGCTGTTTCGGCCATGACCGAAACAATCTCATCGCCGGTGATGTAACGCATCAGGTCGATGTAATGACAGCCCAGCCAAGAGAGAATGCCGCCGCCGGAAAGATCGTTTTGGAAAAGCCAATGCTTGGGATTGCGGAACTGCACTTGGGTGGTGAACATGCGCATTTCCATGGCCGTGAGCTTGCCGATAATGCCCTGGCTGACCAGCGTGCGCGCTTGCTCGATCACCGGATTGGTGCGATTTTGATAGCAGACACTCAGTTGCCTGCCCACGCGTTCGGCCACGGCGATGACGCGTTCGGTATCGGCGGCGGTTTTGCCAATCGGCTTTTCCGCCATCAAGTGTTTGCCAGCTTCGAGCGCACGGATGAAAATCTCTGGCCCCAGATCATTGCGAACGGCAGCAATTACAAAAAACAGATCGTCGCACCCGAGTAATTCATCCAAATTGGTGTAGGTCGCTTCTACTTTGGTGCCTTGTGCTTGCACCGCGGCATCCAACGCCGCTTGATTGCTATCCCAAAGCAAAATACGTTCGACTTCGGGCAGCGCTTGGAGGGTACGTAAATGAGCCAGCGAATGGGGATGCTCCAGACCGAGCAAAGCCGCTGTGACAGTTGGCATATTGTTGCATGCTCCCTTGGTTTTATGGTGCGGGGGTGATTAAGTCGCTTGGGTCAATTGTAGCGACTCCGGTAGGGGCTGTCAAACTGATTTTTTGAAACAGGGATGCGTGGGCGTAGCAAAAAGGATGGCACGCCAATCGGTAGCGGCGCAAAGAAACCTTTGCGCCGCTGTGGGTAATGTGTTGTAGTCCGATTCTTTAGCGCTTGGAGACCTGGCGGATCGTAATCGAGCCGACGCCGCCATCCACTTCGAGGATCACGCGATCCGTGGCGCTGTCAAAGTCGGGTGAGCGATATTCTTCGCCATTGTTGATATAATTGCCTTCAACTTGTACATTGCCAATGCCCGCATTGGCTGTAATGCGCGCTGCCATCGTGTCGGGGATCAACACCACAATTTCGCCCACACCACCTTCAATGGTTGCTTCAAAGTCGCCACTGTCAGGTAGTGTAATTTCAACGGCCCCGATGCCTGCATTCACCTCTAGCGCGGTCAATTGCAACATTTCCAGATCGAGATCCGATGAGCCGATCCCGGTGTCGATGGACAGCGCGATTGGGGCCTCGCCATTGAGCCGCAGATCCCAAAGCCCATCATCACTGCCGCCAAAGTTGGGGAAAATAAAGGTGCGACTTTTGCTCTTGAGTGTATAGCGAGCCGTGTCGGCCAGGACTGCAAAATCGGTTTCCAACTCTTCATTGTTATGCAATGTGACTGTCCCTTCGATCAACTGATCGCTGGCGGCACCAGGGTTGATCTGAAGTTTGCTGATGCTCGATTCGATCTCGATCTCGGCGCGGGTTGCCTCTTCCAAGGCTTGGCGAACCGTCTGGGTACTGGCGGCTTCACCCGTATCGTTGCGGAAATAGCCCAACCAGATAGCCCCGACAACCAGCCCCCCAATGACCACCAATCCAATCAATGCGCCACTATTGGTGCGCCGTCCTAAGAGTAGATCGAGACCCGCCGCCACCAAGAAGAGTGGCCAGAAGCGGAAGGCCAGATCCCATATATTTAGATTGATTATACCAAAATTGCTTAAGAGGAGCAGAATACCCAAGCCGATCAATATAATCGGCCCAAATAAACTTGAACGATTTTTTTCTGGTTCCTTGATCATTTACATCTCCGTGTCAGGTTGTTCGGAAGGTTTTTGTGATAAATCAGCGGTGCGCTTTTCCGCCATACTGCGCCAGATCCAGTAGCCACCCGCGGCAATCAACGCAAATGGCCACAGCACATTTATAAAACCGAGCCAGTTTGTGCCAATCAGGATGCCCATGATGATCAACACGGTCGCTGGAATAAAGGCCCACGTTTGCTTTTCCCCCGTGCGCTGCGCCAGCAACCCCACGACCAGGAAGGTCAGGCCTAGGCCCAGAAAAAAGATGCTGCCGGAGTCGATCCCATGAACGTTATCCAAGCTGGCAACGACCGCAATCGTCGTCAAGACCCCCGCCGGGATGAGCGCCCACCACATCTCCCGATTGACGAGATAGATCATCAAAAAGCCTACGCCAATCGATCCCATGAAGATCGAACCAGTCAGCCAGTGAATAAAATCTGGTCCAAAATTGTCCAAAAAGATGACTGCCGACAGCCCTAATAGCGTAAAACCTGGAATCGCGGCCCACCATTGATCCTGCGGACGGCGCAAGAAAACATAGAGAAAGCTCAACGCGCCAATGCCAAACAGCCCGGTCCAAACCAAATCACCCAGCCCGCTAAACCACCCCATGTTTTGCAACAGGAAAAAGATTCCCGCCGCAATCAAGAGCAGGCCACCAACGGCGGTGTTGCGTGTTTGCGTATTCTCTTGCATGGTACCATCCTTTTCTGTAAATCAACTTAACAAAAAGTTATCAATTTCAAATAAACAGTCACAAGATTGTTCACTGTTTTTATTGCTCTAAGGCGCTTTCAAAGAAATAATTATCCAGCGCTTGCCCAACAAAATCATTTGTAGGGGTGGCCGCGCAGCCGCCCCGCGTTTGGCTCGCTGCGAACGGGCGGCTGCGCGGCCGCCCCTGGATACTTTATTCTTTCTACTGTCCTAACACTACGTAACTTTGCAAATGGAGTTTCACTTACGTTTGTCCAGTAAGCATGGGGGACGCGATTTTCTATGCAAGGCGCGCCAGCAAGAGGGTAACTTCGACGGGTGGCACAGCACTTTCCGCTTGAATCGCCGGTACGCTTATTGTTTGGATCTCGATATGCCAGCCGTGCGCTTCTAATTGAATGGCGAAGTCCAGCGCTTGGGGACGACCTGGATCGGCCAGCAATAACCAACCACTGGGCAATAGATTTTTGCGAAAGATCGCTTCGAGGTAAAAATGTAAGGTAGCATCATACAAAATGTCAGCACCCAAGATCAGATCGTAGCGTGGCAGGTGCCGCCAGGTGCGCCAGTCGGCGAGGAAGGTTTCAATATCGTCAATGCCGTTTTGGTGGGCGTTCCACCCGGTCAGCGCCAACGCATCGCTCTGGTAATCGGTCTGGCGCACAGTCGCGCCCAATGCGCGTGCAACCAACCCCGGCAAGCCGACCCCCGCGCCCAACTCCAGCACCTGCTTGCCGCGCACGCGCGCCGCTTGTTGGGTCAACTGGCGTGCCAATCCGACCGCCGATTCCCACAACAAAAACCCATAGAGATCATGCTCCAGATGGTCCGCAGCAGCGGCCAACTCGGCCCGGCTACGCACACAGGTGAGTTGCCAGGTGCGATCACCAATCGCCAGCGCAACGGTTGCCAAGGGCAGCTTCAAGCCAAGGATAGGTGAACGTGGGCTATCAACTGCGGACATGGCCGACCGTCGCTTCTGTGTTTACTGGATACGCTTACTGGCCCGATACTGAATAGACATTACGGAAGAGATGTTTCACTTTTTCCACCGTAGCGGGGTGCAGCGGCGGACGCGCCAAGGAAGCGACATTCTCTTGCATGTGGGCAGGATCGCCCGTACCGGCCAGCACCACATGGGTGCCAGGCTCGTCGCGACAGAAACGATAGGCCGCATCGGGAATGCTGATCGCGCCGCCTTCTGTGATCAGGAAATCCAATGGTTGCGCCAGATCGATCTCGTTGGGATCCACTTCGCCACTGGCGATCAACGCTTGAAGCACCGCTTGCAAGCGTTCCGGGCGACTGAGCGCCAGGCGCACGGCAAACATGACCAAAATGCCGACCCCCTTGGCCTGTGCCTCGACCAATACGTTTTTGCGCGCCGACTGGTTGAGTAGATTGAAACCTACCATCATCACATCCCACAGGTCGTCTTGCAAGGCGCGCTGGAGCATGGTATGGCTAGAATCGGTATTGGTGTGTTCGGTGATGCCGATAAAGCGGATCTTGCCCGCTTGTTGCAAGCTTTGCAGGGTTGGCCCGACCGATGTAAGCAGCGGTTCATACTGTTCGGGCAGAATGCCGTGCAGGTGATAGACATCGACATAGTCGGTGCCCAGCCGCTTCAGGCTTGCTTCCAGGCCACTTTGTAACTCCTGTGGCGTCAGGATGCCATCATCGGCGCTTTTCTTGGTGGAAATGACAATGTCCTCGCGCTTACGCCCCTGGATCGCCTTACTCACAATATGTTCGGTCTGGTAGGCCTCTGCGGTATCAATAAAATTGACACCAGCATCTAGTGCCTGCTGCACAAGTTCCACCTGTTCGTCTTCGCTTTTGCCCGCTGTGCGCCCCATGCGGCTAGGGCCGCCCGCGCCCAATCCCATGACCGAAACCCGTACGCCTGTGCGACCCAATGTTGTGTACTGCATGTTGATTTTTCCTTTTTATACTTGGCTCTGTTTAAAAACGCGAAGTTGATTATTTCAACACGCTAGACACCATTCGCGTTTTCAACACAACCGCAATTTAGATAAAACCGCAAAAGTCACGCTATTGATCAGGGAGCAATCTAGAGCATCGGGCTGACTTTACACAGTTTGTCCAGTAATTTTGCCGCGCGGTAAAATGTTCGAGGCGCAGTGAAGATGAACGGGGTACGCCATTTTTGTAAGTCCTCTCCAGCGATTTTTCTAGCGATCTCTCTAGCAAATCATAGTAGCAACCGGCAGAATGCGCAAATGGCTGGTGCATAGCAGCCGTATTTCTAGATTTTGAGGATTCTGCCATTGTATTTGGTCATAGAACAGATGTGCTTCATGATAATTGGCAGTCTTTCTACAATGAGGAGTATAGTTGGCCCAGAAGTTGGTATTGGTAAAGCGAAGATTGATGCACCGGTTATCGCCTCTTGGTTGGCGGAGATGGAACAGATGATAACGGATCTGGCATCGGTAACGGATCGCAAGTTTCCGAATTGCGTTGTCCATCACGCCGATGCGCGAAATTTTTCAGAGATTCTGCTTCCTCGATCCGTAGATGCCGTTATCACATCGCCACCCTATCCTAACGAGAAAGATTATACGCGTACAACGCGTTTGGAATCTGTTATTTTAGAGTTTATTAATAGTAATAGCGAATTGCGGGCTTTCAAGAACGGATTGTTACGATCTAATACACGCGGTGTCTATAAAGAGGATATTGACGATAAATGGGTTGCCTATAACCTGAAAATCACCGAACTTGCCGAAGCAATGGAAGAACGCAGAATTGCACTGAACAAAACATCCGGCTTTGAAAAATTGTATGGCAAAGTAACAAAATTATATTTTGGGGGCATGGCGCGGCACTTAGCTGACTTGCGCAAAGTGTTGCGTCCAGGTGCTAAACTTGCCTATGTCGTTGGCGATCAAGCTTCTTATCTGCGCGTATTAATTCGTACTGGTCAGCTTTTAGCAGAAATTGCCGAGGAACTGGGGTATCGTGTTGATCGCATCGATCTGTTTAGAACAAGAGCCGCAACGGCCACCAAAACTGAGTTACGCGAGGAAGTGGTTATCCTAGTACAGTTGGGCGTAGATACCACGGCAGTTAATAAGGCACGTTACTCGTGTACATCATGGTAAAAATAGGGTACCTTATTTACGCCGGGATCTACTAGAGTGGATGGGGTGAGATGGCGCGTATACGAAATAGGAACTGTCGCCAGAAGAATTGAACCGCTATATCCAGAGAGCAAGACAATCTTGAAAAGTGCATAGCATGAAAGACTTTATCCATCGATGCACAATTCGCCCGCGCTGCGGCGGTGCTCGCGGTTTGAAGGCGTTAGGGTCTATGTGACCCTAACACGCGGGTCAATCCTCTTATTACGCGCCCAGCCACGCGCGCAAGAGCGACACTTGTTCGAGCACAGCCCGGCGACTGGTACCACCGGCAGCGTCGCGTTGATCTACGCTCTGTTCAAAATTCCACACATTCATCACATCTTCGGTAAAGGCATCATGGAGCGTTTGTAGATCCTCCAATGTGAGTTCGGAGAGGGGGATGGCTTGCATCTCGGCCATGCGTACGGCTGCCCCGGCCACATGATGGGTCTCGCGGAACGGTACCCCTTTGCGCACCAAATATTCAGCCAGATCGGTCGCCAGCAACTCGGGCGAGAGCGCGGCGCGCAGTGCATTGGGATTGGGGCGCATGGTGGAGATCACGCCACAGGCGATTTGCAGTGCGCTGCTGACGCTGTGGATCGTATCGAAGAGCGGCTCCTTATCCTCTTGCAAATCCTTGTTGTAGGAGGTGGGCAAGCCTTTGAGCGTTGCCATCAACCCCGTCGCGTTGCCCAGCACACGGCCAGACTTGCCGCGCAACAGTTCGAGCGCGTCGGGATTCTTCTTTTGGGGCATAATGCTGCTGCCTGTGCTATAGGCATCCGCCAGGGTGACAAAGCCAAATTCGACGCTGCTATAAATGATCAGATCCTCGGCCAAGCGGCTGAGATGCACCATACTCAGCGTGGACCAGAAGAGAAATTCGGCAATAAAATCGCGATCACTGACGCCATCCAAGCTGTTATGGGTGATGTCACGAAAGCCAAGGTCGGCGGCCATCTGCTGGCGATCGACGCGGAAGGGATTGCCGGCCAGCGCACCGCTGCCCAGCGGCATCACATTGACGCGTTGGGTCAATTCGGTCAAGCGTTCGTCGTCGCGCTGCCAGGCCCAGGCATGGCTGAGCAACCAATGGCTCCAGCGGATGGGCTGGGCGCGTTGCAGATGGGTGTAGCCGGGCATGAGCAGATCAATTTCGACCTCGGCGCGATCGACAGTCACGCGGATCAGTTGTTGGAGATGTTGCTGGATCTGGGCAATTTCCTCGCGCAGCCAAAGGCGAACATCGGTGGCGATCTGATCGTTGCGGCTGCGGCCTGTATGCAGCTTGCCCGCGACTGTACCAATCAACTCGGTCAAGCGGCGCTCGTTGGCGGTGTGAATATCTTCATCATTGGGCTGGAGCACAAACTTGTCCTGTTGCCACTCGTCTGCCACCCGATCCAGCCCCGCTACAATTTGTGCGGCCTCGTCTTGCGTCAAGATGCCGGCGCGCGCCAACCCTTGGGCATAGGCTTGGCTGCCCCGAATATCAACCGCCCAAAAGCGCTTGTCAAAGCTGATCGAGGCATTAAATTGTTCCATCAAGGGGTCTGTGGCACCCGTAAAACGCCCACCCCACAGTTTGTTTGTCATGCAAGACTCCTTATCAACCAATCATCAGCTTGCTGGATCATTGGCGGTGGATAGGTAAATTGATTTTGTAAGCAGCGCGCAAAATCGTAACAGTCGTACGGCAGATTATACCACAACCAGATGGGTAGCCTATGCCCGCCGGCCTTGGCGCGTTACGGCTCGCGCTCCGGATGGGTGATAGATGGTTACGGGGTTGCGTACGCGATAGAGCACGAGGTTGATCCCAAAAGCGCTAGCCGGCGTTTGTTTCTGGCAGGGCAAAGAAGCGGTAGCCATAGCCGTGTTCGTTATGGATGTAGCGAGGTTAGTTGGGATCAATTTCAATTTTCTTGCGTAAGTGCCAGATATAGCGGCGTACATAGCCCACATCGTTGGCATATTGCTCGCCCCACACCTTGCGCACCAACGCCTGGGGCGATAGCACCTCGCCGGCATGGTACATTAACGTTGTCAGCAGCTTGAATTCGGTTGGCGTCAAATTGACCACCTCCTTGCCACGCCAGACCCGCTTTGCCGCCAGATCGACGACCAACGCGCCCTGGCGTAGCAGCGTCGCCGCCGCGGCATCTTGGCTCCGCTCGCTCCGCCCCTGTACGCGACTCAGCACACTTCCCACGCGTGCGGCCAACTCGGCAAAAGAAAAGGGTTTGGTCACATAATCGTCGGCCCCCAAGGCAAAACCGCGCAGCACGTTGGCTTCCTCATTACGAGCTGTTAACATAATCACCGGTGTTGTTGCCAATTCGCGGATGCGTTCCAACGTCTGCCAGCCGTCGCGCCGGGGCATGGTGACATCGAGGATCACCAATTCCGGGTGTACCGTGTAAAAGGTGCGCAGTCCCTCCTCGCCATCGCGGGCATGGTAGACCGTATGACCAACCCCGCGCAGGTAGTCGCTCAACAGTTCGGACAGGGCTAGATCGTCATCAATTAATAGCAGGAGCGCCATCTTCCACGCCTTCCTGTTTATACGCGCTCCCTTGGTACGCGGCCACCCCAAGGAGGAGTGCCGCAGCGACCTTTACATCGGCCCCTTCTGCAGCGGCATCTGCTTCATCGGCCAGTGGTTCATCGGTCAGGGGTTCTTCGGCAATCGGCAACTTCACCACAAAGCGACTGCCCAACATCGTCGGATCGGTATGAATCGGTGATTGGAGGGTGAGCGCGCCATTCTGTGCTGTCAGCAGCGTGCGGGCAAAATAGAGGCCCAGTCCCCAGCCGCGCGGCCGGTCGCCATCACCTGTGGGAATGCAGACAAAGCGCTCAAAGATCTGCGCTTGTAAGTCGCGCGCAATCCCAGGGCCATAATCGGTAATCGTGATACAGAGTCGGCGCTCGTCCAGGGTCACAGCCAGGATAATCGGCGAGTGGGGCGGTGTATACTTTTGGGCATTGCACAATAGATTGCGGATGGCCTGCTCGGTATAGATTTCATCCACCCATACCGGCGGCAGATCGGCTGGGACCTGCCATAGCACACGCATCTCATCTGGGCCGAATACGACATCAACGGCGTGCCGCAGCAAGGGCTTTACTGCTACAGGCCCATAGTTCAGATGCAGCTTGCCATCTTCTAAGTGCGCGACATCTAGAATCGTCTGGACAAAGCCAGTGAGCCGCGCCGTTTCATCCAGCAACAGATGCAAAACGCGCTGCGCCTTGGGCGGCAACTGTGTCTCATGCTGTAGCGCCACCTCCAACCCACCATTCAAGGTGGACAGGGGCGCGCGCAGTTCATGGCTAACCAGAGAAACGAAATCCGACTTTATCTGATCGACGGCGCGCAGGCGTAGATTGGCCTGTTGTAGCTCAGTGGTGCGCATGATCACTTTTTGCTCCAAATCTTGATTGAGTAGTGCAATATCGGTGTGGGCTTGATGCAGACGTTGCAGCAGGCGCTCCACATAGGTCAGGGTCACAAAGATAACACATGGCCCCACCATGCCAAAGATGCAAACCTCTAGCCACCCCAGCGGGCTCATGCGCATGGGTACGTGTTTGATCCAATGTTCCCAGACTTCAAAGGTGCTGGCCAACACAAAAAGCGCCACTGGCAAGGCATAGCGCAGCACACGGATGCGTTGTAGGGTGGCGGCCTGTTTGGACAAAATGGACAGATGCAATGATGCCGGTGGTCATAGACCCAACTCACTCCTATAGCAACAATCGACTGCCCATGTAGCAGCGTCGCATTTATGCACTGCTATCAACCACATGCGATCCGATTGCGCCGAAAATTTTTGGTTCTGGTTTGTCCGAGTTAAGTATCACTATAGCATTAAACAATACCCAATGGAAGGTGATAGCCATGTGTTCGCGACACTTTTTGACAAACGGTAACGCCATTGTGACGGCAAAATCGGGTATGCTAGAAACAGCTGATTCAAGTAAAGGAGATGACAATGACAACAGCAAACTTACCCGAACTGCCGCCAGAAAAAGGCAGTTGGGATGAAAAAGCGGTGAGTCGCCGTGGGTTGTTGGAAGCCGCTTTTGGCGTGCTGGCAAGTGCCGGCGTGTTGGCCGTTGCGATTCCAGGCGCGCGCTTTCTGGTTGGTAACGCCCTGAAACCGGCCAAACCCCAGTGGGTAGAAATCGGCAGTATTGATGCCTTGCCCGCCGACCAAGTGACGCGCGCAACCTTCACGACCAGCGCAACCGATGCCTGGCGCAATGTCACCAAACGGGGTACCGTCTATGTCTACAGCGACGACGACGGCGCTTCGTATGTGGCGTTGGATGGCACCTGTACACATCTTGGCTGCATGGTTCATTGGCGCGCCGAGGAAAACCACTTTGCCTGCCCCTGTCACACGGCGGCCTTTACACGCACCGGTGATGTCATCAGCGGCCCGCCGCCCAAGCCGTTGCGTCGCCTGCCGGTCAAGGTGGAAAATGGCGTGCTGTTTGCCGAAATCTGAGCATAAAGGAGCATCCTATGAACCGCGTCGCCCGCTGGGTTGACGAACGCACCGGGTTAAGTGGCCCTGTGCGCGATTTTCTGAATTATCCCATCCCACAATATGTGCACAAGAATTTTTTGTATACCTTGGGTGGGTTGACCCTGATCGCGCTGATTTTGCAAGTGGTCACTGGCATCTTGTTAGTTTTCTATTATGACCCCAGTGTGGAAGGGGCCTATAACAGTGTAGATTACATCACCTACATTTTGCCGCTGGGCTGGTTGGTGCGCGGCGTCCATCACTATGGTTCCAGCGCCATGGTGATTTTGGTGGTGCTGCACATGTTGCGCACCTACTATTTCAGCGCGTACAAGAAGCCGCGCGAGATCAATTGGCTCACCGGTGTATTGCTGCTCTTTCTGGTCTTGGCCTTTGGCTTCACCGGCTATCTGCTACCCTGGGATCAAAAGGGCTTTTGGGCGACCAAGGTCGGCGTCGAGATCGCCGGCTCCGTGCCCATCTTTGGCACACAACTTATGGCGCTCATGCGCGGCGGGCAAGACTTGGGCCAGGTGACGCTGACCCGCTTCTATGCCACCCATATTATGCTGTTGCCGGCCGTCGTGGGCTTGTTAGTCGTGGCGCATATCTTCCAACTGCGCTACCACGGGATGGCACCGCCCATCACGGCGCACGCAAAGGATAACGCCAAAAAATTCGTGCCCTTCTTTCCCCATTGGGTGCTCACCGATACAGTGGCCGGATTGGGCTTGCTGGCGCTGCTGGTCTATCTGAGTTGGGCCAACCGGGCGCCGCTGGAATTTCCCGCCGATCCCACCAGCAGCAACTATATTCCGCGCCCGGAATGGTACTTTCTCTTCTATTTTCAGTTGCTCAAATATTTCCCTGGCGCGTTGGAGCCAGTCGCCACGGTGGCTATCCCGCTCTTTCTCTTTGGCAGTATGATCCTACTGCCCTTTATCGACCGCAGCGAGGAGCGGCGTCCCTGGCACAAACCGGTGACCACGCTGGTCAGCATTTTCTACATTGTCGTGATTCTCATCTTTACCATCTTGGGCACGGCCGGCTCGGCCTAGCCGAGCAGCGCCATGTTGGTTCATTTACTGTATGTGCTGTTGGAAAATGGTAGTTTCTGCTACTGATAGATGGCGTTGAAATACCATTTTCAAAGCAACCGCGCTGTTATCACACAACAAGCAAAGGAATTGCATCATGAAACACAGAATGTTTGTGACCGTTGTCTTGCTCACCCTGATTACCCTGGTGGCTGCCTGTGGCGGTGGCGCGCAACCGGCGTCGTCGCAGCCCGCAGCCGATGCCGCCCAACCGCAAGCTGCCGCGCCGGCGGGGCAGCCCAATACCCTGACCGCCGTTAAAGTGGACGCCACGGTGTTGGACGCCGCCGCCGCGTATTGGGCCGACGCTCCTGTGCTCGACGTGCAGACCAAAGCCGCCAAGGAAGGCAATCCCGACGGCCCAATCGTCAAGTTACAGGCAGCCTATGATGGCGAATCGATTGTCATCCGTTCGGAATGGGCTGACCCTAACGAAAGCCTGAGTAAGGCGGCCTGGACATGGGATGGCAGCGCCTTCGCCAAAACAGGTGATGAAGATTGCATCATGATCGCCTGGCCCATCGGCAACAACGCAGACTTTGCCAGCAAAGGTTGCACCGCGGCCTGTCATAACCTTAGTGCCAACGAAGATGAATGGTGGATGGGTTCGGAAGATGCCGCCGTCCGCTATGATTCGTGGCATTGGAAATCGACCCGCACAAACCCAGTTGGCTATAGTGATGACCAGTGGTGGAGTGTGCTCACGGATCCGGCCGATCCCGGCAGTTCGCGCCCCAGTGATGCCAAGGATTCGGGTGGCTACGCGGATAATGTGAATGAAGACGCGAGTGGCCCCAAGTTTATGAGTTCTAAAGGCACAAAAGAGCAGTTCATCCTCGCCGGTGATGAAGTGGCGATCGATACAGGCGCGTTGGCCACCGCTGACATTATTCCCGGCTATGTGCTGGCGGCGGCAGTGGGGTCACGCGGCGATATCGAGGCCAACGGCGTGTGGGCCGATGGCAAATGGATCGTCGTGCAGCGCCGCGCCCTGAACACCAGCCATGACGACGACACCACATTCATCCCCCCCAAGCCCATGCCCTTTGGCCTAGCCGTAGTCGACAACGGCGGCGGTCTGCCCCATACCGTCGGCCCCGATGTGTTGATCCTGGAGTGGCAATAAGCAGCCGTGCGTAAACTATGAGCTATACATCGACGTAGAAAGCCAGGGCATTTTCGACGAAGCTGTGCAACTTGGGTAGCAATAATTGCACAGGGTGTAATGCAGTTTTGGGGAAGTGTGCCGGGGACGAGCGACGACCACGCCGGTTTGACAAACTGTACCCCCGCTCGTCCCCGGCACACGTTACGCGCTCGTGCTAAAATTTACCCCCAAATTACTAAGAAACCACCTCGGTTTCTTATAGAATGATCCACCCTAGTACAGTTGGGCGTAGATACCACGGCAGTTAATCAGGCACGTTACTCGTGTACATCATGGTAAAAATAGGGTACCTTATTTACGCCGGGATCTACTAGCGTGGTAGGTTGCTGAATTGCACCCAATTGCACAATTGCTATTGGCAAAGGTTATGGTTGGGTGTATTATAAATGCATAATCTTGCATATATCTGTTTTTGCATATACAATATGCCTAACGATGACGATCAACATATCGCAAGAACCCGATTATGAAACATTAAGCAGCCGCCTAAAGCTATTAGCCCACCCAGAGCGCCTGCGTATTCTGGACGTTTTGCGTCGCGATGCTGAATGTGTCTGCCACTTAGAGGCGCTTCTGGGCAAACCACAACCCTATGTCTCGCAACAACTGCGTTTCTTGCGCAATGCCGGTATCATCGCTGACGAAAAAGAGGGGCAAAACGTCTATTATCGGCTGGCCGATCCAGAGGTAAGGGGTTGGCTTGATCAGGTACTGGGCCCGACTGTCGGCGCTCATCCAGAAATGGCGGCACATAAGCAAGCCATTGCGTGTCCTTGCCCCAAGTGTGGCGCAGCGACGGAGATTGTCTTAATCGGGTAATAGGAGTTCATACAATGACTGTCCAAGCAACGCTATCCCAGCCGATACAGCAAACACAAGCAACCAAACAACTCTCGACCCTCGATCGCTTTCTCACCCTGTGGATCTTCCTGGCCATGGCGGTGGGGGTGGCCGCCGGGTATTTGATCCCCGGCACGGAAGCGTTCATCAATCGCTTTCAGGTGGGCGCAACCAACATCCCGATTGCGATTGGGCTGATCCTGATGATGTATCCGCCCTTTGCCAAGGTGAAGTATGAGGAATTGGGGGAAGTTTTCCGGAATACCAAGATTTTAGCTTTCTCCTTGATCCAAAACTGGCTGATCGGGCCGGTGTTGATGTTCCTGTTGGCGATCATTTTTCTGCGTGGCTATCCCGAATACATGGTCGGGCTGATCATGATTGGCCTGGCGCGCTGTATTGCCATGGTGATCGTGTGGAATGAACTGGCGCATGGCGATACGGAATATGCCGCCGGTCTGGTCGCCTTTAACAGTGTCTTTCAGGTGCTTTTCTATAGTCTCTACGCCTGGGTCTTTATTACTGTCTTGCCGCCATTCTTTGGCTTAACCGGCAGCGTTGTGGCGATCAGCATTGGCGAAATTGCCTGGGGTGTCTTTCTCTACTTAGGCATCCCCATGCTTGCTGGCTTTGTGACGCGCTTTGTGCTGATCCGCGTCAAGGGGCGCACCTGGTACGAAACGCAATTTGTGCCACGCATCAGCCCGTTGACCCTGATTGCCCTGCTCTTTACGATTGTGGTCATGTTCAGTCTCAAGGGTAACCTGATCGTCCAAATTCCATTCGATGTCGTGCGCATTGCCATTCCGCTGGTGCTCTATTTTGTGATCATGTTCCTGATCAGTTTCTGGATGGGCCATAAGATTGGGGCAGACTATGCCAAAACAACAACGCTGGCTTTTACCGCGGCCAGCAATAACTTTGAATTGGCGATCGCCGTCGCCGTGGCCGTCTTTGGCCTCAATTCGGGCGCGGCCTTTGCCGCCGTGATTGGCCCGCTGGTCGAAGTGCCGGTGATGATTGGGCTGGTCAATGTGGCCTTTTTCTTGCAACGCCGCTATTTTGGTCACGAATTGCAACCGGTGCCAGCCACGATGCTGGCTGTGGCGGCGGCGGCCTGTCCACCAGCAGAACAGTTGCACAAAAGGTAGCTGTTCTGCTGCTTATTTGATCTCAATCCTTTCTCTACCCCTCGAATAGCTACGGTTCACGTGAACCGTAGCTATTTTTTTATTCCTTCAATTTGTCAGAAAGAAATGGTCATGATATACTCCGAATTGATACAATATGTATTGCATCAATTTTCAATGAGACAATTTACATTAGAGGAATTATATGTCAACAGCTACTGTTTCGACCACCTCGCTTGACTTTCTCAAACTGCTGGCTCACGATCTGCGCTGGCAGATGTTGGGTGAGCTTGTATACAGCGATTATCGGGTGCAAGAACTCGCCGACCGGGTCAAGCGGCCCATGAATTTGATTTCCTACCATTTGAAGCAACTGCGCAACCACGGGCTAATCACCGAGCGGCGCAGCAGTGCCGATGGCCGCGATGTCTATTACAGTGTGGATTTGCCCCGCCTCAACCAGTTGTATCACGCCAGTGGCAGTCAACTGCATCCGGCGTTGGGTAACCCGATGACGCCGCCGCAGGCGAAGCCGGTTGCCGACCCCCAACCACACTTGCGCATTCTGTTTCTCTGTACCCACAACAGTGCCCGCTCCCAGATTGCGGAAGGCTTGTTGCGCCATTTAGGCGGTGCGGATGTGGAAGTTTTCAGCGCTGGCAACCAGCCCTCTGTGGTCCATCCGCACGCCATTCGCGCTATGGCAGAAATTGGCATCGATATCAATGCACAACGCTCCAAGCATCTGGATGAATTGCGCGGCCAAGCCTTTGATATGATCATTACGGTGTGTGACCGCGTGCGTGAGCAATGTCCCATTTTCCCCGGCGATCCCGAATGTATTCACTGGAGTATTGCGGACCCGATTACCAGTGCGGGCACGGACGACTATCCCCAATTCGTGACCATTGTTCAGGAGCTACGCACCCGCATTACCTACTTGCTTCTCACCCTGCACAAAAAGCATACCCAGCCCGCGCGCCCAGGCCACAGCGGCCACCGCGACCAGGCAATGCATGGCACCAAACCGAATGTGCTCTTTCTGTGTACAAACAACGCGGCTCGCAGCCAGATGGCCGAGGCGTTGCTGCGGAAATATGCGAGCAATCGGTATGCCGTATATAGTGCCGGCCTGACCCCCAGCGCCGTCGATCCCAATACGCTTCGCGTGATGAAGGAAATTGGCCTGGATCTCTCTGCCCAGCGCGCCAAGGATGTACACGACTATGTGGGGCATATGCACTTCGATATGATCTTTACCGTCTGCGCGCGCGGCGAAATCAATTGTCCGACCGCTTTGCTAAAGCCCGACAGCGAGCAGATCGAGTGGTACTTTGAAGACCCGGTGGCGTTTGTTGGCAGCGATGAGGCCAAACTCGCTCGGTTCCGCGAAATTCGCGATAAAATCGCCCAACAGATTCGTAGTTGGCTGGTCGCGCGTGGCGGACTGGCCCTCATCTAGCCTGCACAAAATGAAAGTAGGAAGCGAAAAGATGGCAATTCGTGTAGGCATTAACGGCTTTGGGCGCATTGGCCGACTGGTCTTGCGCGCAGGTTGGCAACGGCAGGATATTGAATTTGTCCACATCAACGAACCAGCGGGAGGGCTGGAAGCCGCTGCCCATCTGCTGACCTTTGACTCGGTGCATGGCCGTTGGGGGGACAACATCCGCCCGGCTGATGGACAACTCTGGATCGATGACCGTGCGCTCACTTTTAGTGAAAAAAAGGCACCGGGCGACGTGCCCTGGCCGGTAATGGGGATCGACATCGTGCTGGAATGCAGCGGCAAGTTTCGTACCCCGGCCACGCTGGCACCCTACTTTGACCAGGGGGTGCGCAAAGTGATCGTCGCTGCGCCAGTCAAAGAGGGCGGATTGAATATTGTCATGGGGTGCAACGATCATCTGTATGACCCAGATCAGCATCACATTGTGACCGCGGCCTCGTGTACGACCAACTGTCTGGCCCCCGTTGTCAAGGTGATTCACGAGCAGCTAGGTATCCGTCACGGCATGATCACCACCGTCCATGATGCCACCAATACGCAAGTTATTGTCGATGCCCCACACAAGGATCTGCGCCGCGCCCGCTCGGCGCTGCTCAATCTGATTCCTACCTCCACCGGTTCGGCGACCGCCATCACGCTGATCTATCCCGAGCTGGCGGGCAAGTTGAATGGCATTGCCGTGCGCGTGCCGCTGTTGAACGCATCGCTGACCGATGCCGTCTTCGAGGTGAAGCGAGCCACGACCGTTGCCGAGGTCAATCAGCTTTTTAAGGAAGCAGCGGCTGGCGCATTGGCAGGAATCTTGGGCTATGAAGAACGGCCGCTGGTCTCTTCGGATTATGTCAACGATTCGCGCTCGGCCATTGTGGATGCGGGCTCGACCCTGGTGGTAGACGGCACGCTGGTCAAGGTCTTCGCGTGGTATGACAATGAATGGGGCTATGCCAATCGCATGGTCGAATTGGCTGGCAAAGTGGCTCGACTACTGCCGCGTGCATAAGGAAACGGGTATAAATTTATGTCAAAAAGTATTGCTGATTCACCATTAGAAACTGGTTCCCCCGCCCAAGTGCTTGATGAGCGAGTCGATTTACGCAGCTACGGTTTGGTCACCGCGGCCTATTGGGGCTTTACGCTCACCGACGGCGCGCTGCGCATGTTGGTGCTGCTCTACTTTCATCAACTGGGCTATTCTCCGCTGGCGGTTGCCCTGCTCTTTGTTTTATACGAATTTTTTGGCATCATCACCAATCTGGTTGGGGGCTGGATTGGCGCGCGCTTTGGCCTCAAGCTGACGCTTTTCAGTGGGTTGGGTCTCCAGATTTTGGCTTTGTCCATGTTGGCCCTGTTGCCTGCGTCCTGGCCCCAATGGGCTGCCGTCCTCTATGTAATGGGTTCGCAATCGCTTTCGGGCATTGCCAAAGATCTGACCAAGATGAGTTCCAAGAGTGCGATCAAGCTCGTTGTGCCGCCCAATGCTGAGGGCGCGCTCTTCAAATGGGTGGCGATCTTGACAGGCAGCAAAAATGCGCTCAAGGGGGTCGGCTTTTTCCTGGGGGGCGTGCTGCTCACCACGGTTGGTTTCGCCAATGGATTGTGGTTGATGGTCGCTGGCCTACTCGTGGTCTTGGTACTCAGCGTGCGCTTTCTGCACCAGGAGATGGGCAAAACCAAAAGCAAAGCGCCCTTCAAAGCGATTTTTAGCAAGACACCGGCGATCAATGTGCTTTCGGCGGCACGCTTCTTTCTCTTTGGCGCGCGCGATGTCTGGTTTGTGGTCGCCGTTCCGCTCTATATGTCGGCGGTTTTGGGCTGGAGTTTTACCGCCGTGGGTACCTTCTTTGCGCTGTGGGTGATTGGCTATGGTCTTGTGCAAAGCGCTGCGCCGGGCCTATTGTACCGAAAAGCTGGGGCAATTCCCCACGGCGGCACAGCCCAACGTTGGGCGCTGATTTTAACGCTTGTTGCCGCGGCCATCGCCTTCCTGATTGGGTTGGATTGGCAAACCATGCCGGTGTTGGTGATCGGCTTAGCCATCTTCGGCGTTGTCTTTGCCATCAATTCCACGGTACATAGTTTCTTGATTTTGGCCTATAGCGACAATGACAAGGTTGCGCTGAATGTGGGTTTCTACTATATGGCGAATGCTGGTGGCCGGTTGTTGGGCACAGTCGCCTCTGGCTTGCTCTATCAATGGACGGGGTTGATCGGCTGCTTGTGGGGAGCCGTCATCTGTTTGCTGCTGGCCTGGCTGATTTCATTCAAACTCCCGCGCCAGGAGCTAAACTCGACAACAGTCTTGGCACAACTCGGCAACCTCACTTCCGATTGAAGGCAAAAGCCACATGCCTATGCTGCCAGTATATTAGGCGCTTTCAAAGAAATAAGTATCCAGCGCTCGCCAAACAAAATCATGCGTAGGGGCGGCCGCGCAGCTGCCCCGCGTTTGGCTCGCTGCGAACGGGCGGCTGCAAGCCGCCCCTACTGGATACTGGATACTTTATTTTTGGACAGACACTTAGGTAGAAACTTATCGGCGCACATCCCGGTAGATCGCCAGCGCGGGCTGGATCGTGACTGCACCAGCGCGCCATTGCACCCAGCACCCGATCAAGACCATGCCCAACAGCACCGCCACAATGCCGATTAAGCCAGCTTCTGGGCCGAATGCACCACCAGTCCACAGTGGCGGGCCAGCCTGTTGGATGCGCATAAAGCTGGTGTTGCTCAGATCGTTGCCGCTGACGCGAAAACCATAGACGCTGCCTTGAAAGAAGTTCCAGGTGATGTGTAACCCGATCGGCAAGCCCAATCGCCCTGTGAGCACATAGCCTAACCCCAACATGATCCCGGCCAACATCAAGGCCAGCGTGCTCACCCAGGTGCTATTGGGATTAAAGATATGGAGAAAGCCAAAGATGAGCGAGGAGAGCAGCCAGGCGATGAGCACCGCGCTTTGCGGCCCGATCAAAGCGCTCGTAAAGCCTTCGGCCAGATTACGCAATTGATAGCCACGCGACAAAATCTCTTCATTGATGCCGACAGCAATAAAAAGAAAGATCGGTTGCCAGATCGCCACACGAAAGGGCGTTTGTGGCACCGTCGTGTGTAGATAGGCCGTGATGCTGATCCAGCCGAGCCCCAGTTCTGCCAGAAAAATCAGCGTCATCAAGCCTGCACCCAGCAGCAAGCCAAAGCACAGATCGGCGAACCAGGGGCGATCCAGACGCAGGCCAATGTCGGCCAGGGGGCGACGATCGATTTGGCGCGTCACCAGCCACGTCATGCTGATCACCAGCAACAGGTTGACTGTATAAAAGAGCAGCGCGCCGGCAATGGACGCAAAAGCGGGGAAAAAGAGGGCCAGGGTTGTGGTCGCTGGGGATTTGATCACCACCGCGGAAACGACTTGGATCATTACCCAGAAGGCGGAATAGAGCGCCACGCGCCAGGTAGCGCGCAGCCGTTGCTCTAGACTATGCCAAAAGAGGTAATGTATCCAAGACTTCACCCAATTCATGGAGGCGTAGGCATCCTATTGTAGCTTGCGTGGTTAGATCGACCAATGTTGCTATTGTATATGACAACCGGCAATTTCCAGAATTCGCTTCGCCATAAATAAGCAGCGGTGACAATTGCGCTGGACGGCATCCGTTTTTGTCTGTTTGCCTTGAACATCCATCTCTGCTACAATAACGACATTCAACGCCATGCGGCAATTGTAGGTCACGTTTGCAACGTGACAGACGCGTTCCATGCAAACCATCCGCTTTATAACCGTATAATCATCATCGTGCAAGGCTTTGCCAGGGCGGTGTTGCGGCATCGATATTCTGGCCTGACCAGCGTTAGGAGAAGACCCTGAGCAGACGTGGCGAACGGCTCGTCGTGGAGCCGAATGGAGAGACCCACATTGAAACGGTGACGGTGCCCGATCCGGCCCCCGATCAAATTTTGGTGCGTACCGTATTGACCCAAGTGAGTGCCGGTTCCGAAATGAATGGGATTCGTCGCCGGCGTACGGCTACGGCTGCGGTACAAGTTACTTTTGCACCCCAGGGAATGGGCTATACGGCGATTGGCTATGTCGAGGCGGTGGGGCGCGAGATTACCGATTTTGCACCGGGTGACCGGGTGCTCTGCGGCGGCAATCATGGCATGTATTGGCTGGTGACGCCCAGCAAGATCATGCAACTGGCGAGCACCAGTCAGGATTATGCCATCCAAAAAGTGCCGGATAAGCTCAGTGACACTGAGGCGGCCTTTGCGGTGCTGGGCGACATTGCGTTGCATGGGGTGCGCTTGGCCCAGCTCCAACTGGGTGAATCGGTCGCCGTACATGGCTTGGGCGTGATCGGCTTGCTGGTGACACAACTCTGTCGGCTCTCTGGCGCGCATCCCGTGATCGGGGTGGATCTGCTCGACGAGCGACTGGCGTTGGCGCGTAGCCTGGGCGCAACTGAAACGATTAACGCCGGGCAGGAGGATGTGCTGGCGCGCATCCGCAGCCTGACGCAACTGCCGTGGCGCTATCGCAACTTTTTGCCCGCGCTGGTGCCAGGGGACGGTGCCGAGGCACAACTGCATTGCTCGTCGAACATCAACATCTATCCGACGATGATCAAAGCCGCGGCGGATCGCGGGCGCATCATCCTAGTAGGGGCCACATCCGGCTCCGTCCCCATCGAGTCGCAAGAACTCTTTCGCCGCGAGATCACGCTGCGCGGCTCGTACCAGACAGGCATGGCCGAAGCGCATCCCTATTGGCCCTGGAGCCGCCCGCGCAACCAACAGGTGATCATGGATCTGATCGCGCGCGGCGATTTGCATGTGAAGCCGCTGATCAGCCACGTTGTGCCCTATCGGGAAGCGCCTGCCCTCTATGACCTGATGATGAATGGCGGCACCGGCTGGATGAGCATCTTTTTTGACTGGTCGTAGGTCAATAGAGCTTCTCAAAAGTCCTCACTATCGGGGCTTACGCAGATTACCTCTTAGCGGATGTTGAGAAAGTAAGTACGCAATGTATGAGTAGTTAATTGATGAGAGCAACACTTTTGAGAAGCCGTGTTTTTCGGAGAATGCATTTCACTTTTTGGGAAGTGTGCCGGGGGCGAGCGACAACCGCACCGGTTTGACAAACTGCACTCCGCTCGTCCCCGGCACACGTTGCGTGCTACTTCTGAAATTTACCCTCAAATTGAAATACACCCTTTTTCGGAATAATGATTGACAAGAATCGTGAGTATTGCTATACTTCGCTCAGATTTTCTTCTTTGCAATTTCCCTTTCCGCGCTTCTTAAATCCGTAGTATCAATAGTAGAGTTGACACTGTTTAGGCCGTACGTTCCACTGAGAAATACAAATTCTGTATCTCGATTGGAAGTGATCCTATCTGTATTTCCTTTGATTCTGTATTTCCTTTGATATTTGATAGAAGTGATTTTCGTCGTCGCGTTCGGTCGTCTCATTCTATTGTTTGCGTTAACCTATTTTTACGGGTCGGCAAGGCGAGGAAGTTACGCGCTGCATGCTTACGTAACCTACAAACAGCACAAAGCACCGGCTCAACTCCAAACCTTGCTTAGCCAATGAGGGAGGTCTCATTATGAGTCAAAGCGGAAATTTTCTTGAGGTCAATGGTATTTCGCTATACTACGAAATACATGGACATGGTGAGCCGTTGCTGTTGATGCATGGTGGTGGCGGTTCGGCAGAGCACTTTGCGTTAATGCTCCCAGAACTGGCCCAACACTTTCAGGTAATCACCCCAGACAGTCGTGCGCAAGGTCGCAGCACGGATACGGATCAACCTTTGAGTTACCGGCAGATGGTTGAGGATATGGTCGCGCTACTCGATGATCTTGGCATTAATTCGGCGTATGTTGGGGGATGGAGCGATGGCGCGGCAATTGCCATTCACATGGCTATTTACTATCCAGAACGGGTGCGTGCCCTGCTACTTACACCGGTTGATTTATCGGCTGAGGCACTTACTGAAGAATTTTGGAAGCAGGCGGAAAAATGGAAATTGCCGGAGAAATTGGCGACATGGTGGCAAACGCGGCCAGCGCCTACCGTGGAAGAGTTAGCGGGGATCAGTGTGCCGACGATCATCGTTGCTGGGGAAAATGAACAATTTATCAAGCGTGAATATTTTGAGCCGTGGCAGCAAATAATCCCCAACGCTGAACTAGTAGATCCCGGCGTAAATAAGGCATCCTACTTTGACCATGATGTACATGAGTAAACGTGCCTTATTAACTGCCGTGGTATCTACGCCCAACTGTACTAGTCTGGCTAGCGGATACCGACCACTTTCATGTTCTCCGTAAACCTGCTGAGGTCAATCAAGCGATCCTCACCTTCCTGCGCGACCATCAATGATGAAGGAGTAATAAGCCTTAGCCTGGATTAGGGATTTTACCCGACCGTTAAGCAGTCCTATAGCGAACGCCGCCATCGAGCGATCTTCGTTTTGAGCCATCCACACCTGGCCGCTGTGGGCTTTCCATTCCGCTAGTACAGTTGGGCGTAGATACCACGGCAGTCAATCAGGCACGTTTACTCATGTACATCATGGTCAAAGTAGGATGCCTTATTTACGCCGGGATCTACTAGGGCGGCGTCATACGTATCAGGCACCGGGGCTAGGCTTTCAGTTTGGCGGGCCATGTAGCCAGCGACCGAGCCAGGAGCGGCGGCGGCGGTCAAGTCTGCCATGTAACCGGCTGCCGAGCCGTTGACCTGATCGCTATTCAAGTGGGCGATATATTCGGCGGCTGTCCTGAAACCTTTGACGATGCGCCCCATGTGCAGCAATTTGCCGTCTTTGCGTTCGTACCAGCGGATATACAGATATTTGTTACCCTTCCGGCTGTCTGTACGTTCTTCAAAGTATTCACCGGGCTTTAGCCCATCCTTGACGGGTTCTTTGGCGTCTTGCTCTATTACGCGGATGTCATCCACCAGGGCTGCCAACTCACTACGGTTCAAGTTGCCGAGTAACTTCTGTATTTCGTTATAGCTGTTGACTGTTTTCTTGCTCACTGTCTGTTCTCCTGAATTAGTAACGCTGTTGGTGTGTGGATTATATCATTTATCCACACACTTCGCAAACGGAGAACCCATAGAACGCAAAAAGCGCGCCCCATTGGGAACGCGCTTTTTGTTTTGCCCTATTCATCTATCAACCTGTCAACTTAGCTAAGGAACACACCTATTTTCTGCTATAATAGGTGTGATGTCTATAGCTTTTCGATCCATTCATCGGCCATTAGACGCCGCCCGATCAGGTATTGATAGCAGAATTGGAGCATGGGCAATATGCTGCTGCTGCCACTATTTTGCCGCCTACTGGGCTCAATAAGTATGTGAGTAAAATGAGAGTATCATGATAGGTTTTTTGTAGGTTAAGGCCTTGACACTAGCTATTTTTGTGAGGACAATAGAGTGCTGTAAGTTGTCTTACTAATCTAAGCTGTTTGTAAATCCTCTACTTGTCTCACAGAAAGGACTCCCATTTGAGACACCTCAATCGTCTACCAGCGTATATTTTAGGGATGTTCGCCGTTGTGCTCGTACTGATCGGCGTCATGATGTGGGAGGGCACACCCACCCGTAGCCAAGAGCAATATGTCACCGTAACCGAAACGCCAGAGCCGCCACCATTGACAGTCAGCGAAGAAGCCCTAGCCAAGATGCAGGAGCAAAGCCAACGGCTGGAAGCCGAATCAGAATCACGTGATGTCGATGGGCCAGAAACGGCTGGCGCAACGATCCAAGTTGCCGGGCGCGATGTAAAGTTGCCGGATCATGTCCAAATGGATGGCATGTTGATCACCGCTTCGTGCATGCCCACCCATCCAGATTGCGACAAGGACCTGCCGTACTTGGTTTTGCGTGACACCAATGTGCCTGAGCAGTGGCTTGGCCTCAAGCTGGACACGGGCAAAATTATCCAAGATACGGAACATCTAAGCGATGAAGGCCGGGCTGAACAGCTGAGTCGGTTTCAGTGGCTTGTTGATGCAGTAGGAGCAGAACAATAATGCGCAGACGCCTATACTCCTTTCTCTTTGTTTGTTGGGTTGCTCTTGCCAGTGTGCTGCCGGCACAAGCGGTAAAAGCACAAAGTGATTTCCTCGATACCGCGTCTCAAGATGCGGGCCAATCAGGGATTGAGCATTATATCTTTTGGAAAGCCTATTACTATGCGCCCTATCAGAACACGTCACGGGCCATGAAGTGGTGGAGCCCCAACCCTGATAATTACATGCGTTCGGCCGTAAGTAATTGGAATCTCGCCAAGCCGGCCGGCATGGATAATACGATTGAAACAACTGGGCAAGTCGACGCAGATTTGATTATCTACCCGAACTCCCAATGCCCAATCGCCAATGCGGCAGGCTGCTTTACCGTGAGTCAGTGGAAATATACGTCGTCCTGGAATGTCAACGTATGGGAATTTGCCACCATCGTTCTCGATTCGGATGCCATTCCTCTTTTGGCGACTGGTGCGCAGTTGGGTATCTATGGGCATGAAATGGGTCATGCCTGGGGGTTGGGCGAGCAGTATACCTCTAGCGGGACCTGCAACAATAGTTCTTATTCCGTCATGGATAAAACCAAGTTGGATAGTAACAACAAGGTCATCCCTTGCGATTCCTCTAGCCCGACGTCAGCAGATATAGCTCGCCTTGCCCGCTATATTGCGGACCCTGATGGTGGGTACGGCTATCGTAATGTGTATTTTGATACTGGCCAAAATGCCGTCCAATCCGCGTGGGACGATCAAGCCTACAACGATTGGTACCTGGAATTTTATTGGTACTGGAGCGATGTGCCCGGCCAGCCGTGGCATCACTTCACGACGCGCCAGCTCTTTTATGGGAACGGGACCCATACGGCGGTTGAGTTTCGCGAGCTACTCAATTATCTGAATCCCAAGACGGAATACGGGATCAACGGCAAATATATTTTGATCTGTACTCGGCCCTATTATAATTGGGCGACCAATTGGGGTAAGTTCCAGTGCGGCAATCAAGGCTACTATTTCTGGCGGCCCTAGTCGCTTCTAGGCTCTAACTGCAAAGCGCCCAGCCATGAGCTGGGCGCTTTTTATTGGATGGCCAAGATCTTCACAATCTTGGTGGCTTCATCAATCTGGTAGGCTAGGACATGATCACGAATCACAACCCGGTACGTGCCTGGCGCCACCAGCTCGGCATCGGGCTAGGCTTGATGCGCTTGAGCCGTGTATGGGTCTGCTCGTACAGTTCACGGCTCGTAGATAGGACAAAAAAATGGACTTTGACACACATTTATAAGCATAGTATAGTTACTGGATGTTCGCTCATTTTTGAATGGTAATAACGAAATTCGTTGTCAATTGCCGGTTTCGGGTTCATTGTAGCAATATATTTGCAATGTATGATTCATATATGACAACAAATGAATA
>DAOTTR010000372.1:0-1891 GCA_034437715.1 Caldilineaceae bacterium | reverse complement strand
CTCTTGTACAATAGAGGTGATGACAAGGTTGTGCTTGGCTCCCTATTTACCTGATGATTGGCTTATGGCTGAAAAACGTTCGATCTACGAAAGAATCATGAATCGGCTCTTTGCGTTGCCGGCGGTGGCGCAACTGTGGGCCAAACGCGCGGCCAGAGGGACGAGTACGCTGGTCGATCTGTCGGGTGACATTCCGTTTGCGCGCCTGCGCAAACCATTGGCGCAATGTACGGTCGCGCTGATCACGACTGGCGGCATTCACCTGCCCGAACAGACGCCTTTTGATATGGAAAATCCCGATGGCGACGCGAGCTACCGCGAGCTACCCGGTAATGTGGATATGCAGCGGATCGCAATCACCCATAAATATTATGACCACACCGATGCCGACACTGATCTCAATGTGATTTTCCCGCTCACTCACTTTCGCGATCTAGTCAGCAGGGGCGTAATTGGCGCGCTAGCCCCGCGTCATTTTGGTTTTATGGGCCATATTGAGGGTGCGCAGTTGCCGATTTTGAATGGGCGCACTGCCCAGGAGGTCGCGACAAAATTGCGCGCCGACAGGGTTGATATTGCTTTCCTCACCCCCGCTTGAGGACTCTGCAATCGGTCCGTGGGGCTGATCGCACGTGTGCTTGAAACTGCTGGGATTGCGACAGTGAGCATTTCGCTGACCAAGGATTTGACCGAAGCGGTAGGGGTGCCGCGCGCTCTGTTTGTCCGGTGGCCGTTAGGCCATCCATTGGGTGAACCTAATAATGCCGAACAACAGCGCACCCTGATTTTTGATGCGCTACATTTATTAAAGAGTGCCCAAGCACCTGGCATCATTGCCGAACCAGGCTATCGCTGGCGGCGCGAACGCTATACCGAACCACTGTGGGGACGCTTGAATGATTCACAATAGGTAACTACTACGCCAACGTTACATTTCATCACCTGCTGCTCTGAATGAATTCAGAGCCTGGAATAGAAAACGTGTTTAAACACGTTTGCCGTTGCAGGTGTTGAATTCATTCAACACAAATTTAACGTTGTCGTACTACTAACCCCTCCCTAGGTTGGGGAGGGAACCATCTCTGCTCCTCCCCCAACCTGGGGGAGGCTGGGAGGGGGTGGCTTGGTAGTTACCACAATAGAATGGAATGCTATGCGCCAACGTGACCAATCGGGCAATCAACGCCCGCCAATTCAGTGGGCTGGTGTGCTTTTTGCCTTGGTTTGTACCCTATTGCTGGTGACTGGGGTTGATATGATAATGAGCAATCGGACGATGGATACCGGTTTGGCGTTGGCTTTGCGCCTGCTTGCGCCTGTGTTGGCCGGTGTATTGACCGCGTTCTATGTGGGCCAGCGCGCTGGCATCCATGCCTTTATCGGCGGCATGATCAGCATTCCGCTGCTGGCGTTATTGGTTTTTCCTGGCAACTGGCAGAGTGCTGTATTGGCGGGCGCGCTTTGTGCATTGGTCGGTACGATTGGCGAATTGGTGTTGCGTAGAAGATGAATCGTTAAAATTCTGAATAGCGGGGTTGTGGATTGGGCCGTGGGAGATTTCGACTCACGGCTTTTCTTTTGCAAGAAATTCAAGCTTGGTGCTCCCATACTATCCACATCTTGTCTGGGTAGATAAATTGCCTGGCTTGCGTAAAAAGTCAAGAGAGGAAGAGAATATGAACGCTACTAAACCTATGCACGGGGACAATATGTACTCGCGCATGTTTAGCTATCTGCGCCCCTATTGGCGACAGGTGCTGGTTGCCTATGTCTCGATGGCGCTGGCTACGTTGATCAATCTATTTGTGCCGCAGATTATCAAGCAAGCCATTGATGAGGGGGTAGCGTCGGGCAATGCGCGCGTGCTTTTTATCGCCGGCGGTTGGATTTT
>DAOTTR010000371.1:0-2595 GCA_034437715.1 Caldilineaceae bacterium | reverse complement strand
AAGCTGGTACGCCCTTCCATCAAGTGATCCAGCGCGCTGTCGATGACGCGCTCGGTGGCGGTATCCACACTGCTGGTCGCTTCATCCAAAATCAAAATGCGTGGCTCGGCGAGCAGGGCGCGCGCAAAGGAGAGAATCTGGCGCTGACCCACGCTCAGGTTTGAACCGTTCTCTTCGATCTCTGTCCCATAGCCGTCGGCCAGTTTCATAATAAAATCATGCGCGCCCACCGCCTTGGCCGCGGCGATTACATCCGCATCCGTTGCAGCGAGTCGGCCATAACGGATGTTCTCGATCAGCGGGCCGCTAAAGAGAAAGGTGTCTTGCAAGACGATCCCTAGTTGTGCGCGCAGGCTGGCCATGGTGACCTGACGAATGTCGTGGCCGTCAATTTTGACCGCACCCCCAGTCACATCAAAGAAGCGCGCCAGCAGCCGGATAACGGTGCTCTTGCCCGCGCCGGTCTCACCCACCAGGGCAATGCGCTGGCCCGGTTCGGCACAGAGGCTGACACCGCGCAAGACAGGCATATCGTCTTTGTACCAAAAGGCGACATCTTCAAAAGTCACATGGCCGCGAATCGGTGGCAAGGGTTGGGCATCGGGCGCATCTTGCAGATCGGGCTGGGTGTCGAGCAGATGAAAGACCCGTTCGCAGCCGGTCATGGTAGCTTGAAAGGTGTTATAGCGCTGGGCCAACTCGCGGATCGGTTCAAAAAAGCGATCGACGTAGAGCACAAACGCCACCAGGGTGCCGGCGGTCAGCGCATCGCCCACCACGAGCCAGCCACCCACACCAATCACCAGGGCAGTTGCCAGGGAACCGAGGAAATCCACGCCCGGAAGGAAGACCGCGGTCAGCCAGGTGGCATCAATATTGGCATCGAAAAACGAGCGATTGAGGTCGTCAAAATGTCGATAGTTGCGCGCCTCGCGCGTAAAGCTCTGGGTAATGCGAATTCCGGAGATCGACTCGTTGAGATAGCCGTTGATCAGCGCCAGGCGCATACGCGTGGCGCGATAGGCCGAGCGCACACGCACGCGCCAAAAATTGGTCAGCCAGAGCATCAACGGCATGAGCGCAAAGGTGACCAGGGCCAGTTGCCAGTTGAGCACCAGCATCGCCACGATCACGCCGATCAGAATAAAGCCAGAGCGCGCCAAGCCGGTGATCGACCAGGTGACAAAGTCTTGCAAAATGCCCACGTCACTGATCAACCGGCTCATCAACCGGCCCACGCTGTAGTTGTTGTGGAAATTGAGCGAGAGCTTGTGCAGGTGGCGGAAGAGTTCGGCGCGCATATCGGCCACCACTTTGGTACCAGCATAGGCCATCAACTGAATGCGCGCCACATTGGTCACCCATTCGGCCAAGGCCGCGATGATAAAGGCCAGCGTCCACCAGCGCAACTGGGCCAACGAACCGCTGCGAATACCATCATCGATGGCGCGACCGATCAGCCACGGCCCGGCCACATGCAGCAGCGATGAGAGCGACATAAAGACCACAGCCCAGAGCGTCTGGGCGCGATAGGGCTTGAGATAGCGGATCAGGCGACCGGTCAGGCGTGAATCATACGCGGCACCGGCAGAATCATCTTCATCGTCGGGCAGCAGATCGCGCAGGCGATTTTCGCGTGCCAAGCGCTCTTGCTCCTCGGCACTCAGCCGGTTGCCAAAGAGCCAGCCATGATTATTCGGCGTATCGATTTGCTTGGTAGATTGGGTTGTCATGGGATTATCTCATCTCTCCCTGCGCCAGGGCAGGAACGCTTTGTCCATTTGCCGATGGCGTTGCTTGGTCACTGGCTTCGGCTTGTTCTAGCGCCAGGAATTCCTCCTGATCACGCAGTTGCAGATCATAGATCTGGCGATAGAGGCCACCTTGTGCCAGCAGTTCGGCATGGCGACCACGCTGGACAATCGCGCCGCGCTCCAAGACCAAAATCTGGTCGGCACTCTTGAGGGTGAGCAAGCGTTGGGCGATCACAAAGGTAGTGCGCCCGCGCATAAGCACCGTCAGCGCCTGTTGGATCAGATGCTCGGTTTCCGTGTCTACACTGCTGGTCGAGTCATCCAGAATCAAGATGCGCGGATCGCAAACCAGCGCACGCGCAATTGCCAAACGCTGCTTCTGACCACCGCTCAACGTCACGCCGCGCTCCCCGACAATCGTCGCATAACCCATGGGAAAGCTCTCGATAAAGGTATGGGCGTGGGCCGCCTGGGCCGCAGCGATGATCTCATCCAGTGACGCGTCGGGGCGACCATAGGCAATGTTTTCGGCAATCGTTGCATTAAAGAGAAAGGGGTCTTGCAACACAATGCCAATCTGGCTGCGCAAGCTGTTGATCTGCAAGGTGCGCACATCCTGCCCATCGACCATAACGGCACCGCTGCTGGGATCATAGAAGCGCGGGATCAGGTTGATGATCGTCGATTTGCCCGAGCCGGTGGGGCCAATCAGCGCCACGACTTCGCTCGGACGCGCTACAAAACTAACATCGGAGAGAATGCTGCGCCCTTCCTGATAGGCAAAGCTGACACCGTCAAACCGCACTTCGCCCTGCGGATTGAGCAACGGCTGGGCATTGGC